>NZ_LR877185.1:1073493-1373493 GCF_903995135.1 Pseudoalteromonas sp. 3J6
GGTGACAATAGCGTTTTGGACCCACCTGACCCCATGCCGAACTCAGTAGTGAAACGAAACAGCGCCGATGATAGTGTAGCATTTGTTATGTGAAAGTAGGTCATTACCAGGCTCCAAATAAGAGAAACCCGTTACAGCAATGTAGCGGGTTTTTTGCTGTTTGGGATTTAATAAACATAGCCAAGAGCCCATGCCGAACTCAGTAGTGAAACGAAACAGCTCGAAGGCGAGCCCCGGACAAGGCCGCCCCGACACAATGATAGTATCCCATTTGCTATGTAAAAGTAGGTCATTCTACTGCGTAGCGCACCGACTCCAAATACAAGAAAGCCCGATTCGAAAGAGTCGGGCTTTTTTACGTCTGCAGGAAAGTGAAAATATTACCTATCAGCCGTCAGCTATCAGTTGCACTGCGTTAATCAGACAACCGTAGCGTGGGTTGAGTATTACGAAACCCATGGGCAAAATAGCGCACCGACTCTAAATACAAGCAAGCCTGATTCAAAGAGTCGGGCTTTTACGGGTTTAAAGGAAGCATTCTTAAAACAGTCCATAGGCTTCAGTTTCTTGCTCTTGAGCGCTGCTAGATGGTTCAAGCTCTTTGGGCTTAAATATTGCGCTAGGATCAATAAGTACACTATGTTTATCAGCAAGCTTAATTAGACCATACATCATGTTTCTTGTTTGGGGGTCAATATCAAAACCAACTTCAGTGAGCTTATCTAGTGGTTTAATATCCTCTTTTTTATATTCAATATTATCTTCCACTTTATCAACTAACAGGCCTATATGAGGGTTCACCCCATCTTTAGTAGTAAAAACAATAATAGGTTTATAATCTAAAGTGATTTGCTCTATTGCCGAGTCAAATAAACGCTCTAGGTGAATAAGTTCATGCCTTCTTATAATCTCAAGTTGAGTACCGACTTGTTTATTGTTGCCTTGTTTATAAGCATCTATCGCACTGGTCAATTTGTTTAGGAGCGATTTAAACGGGTTATCAAAGCGTGACATGGTATTTTTTAATTCATCATTATCCGTTTTAAACTCGGTATAAAACTGCTCAAAATCAGCAAGCTCATATTGATTTGTTTTTAACGAGCTTTGCGAAACGAGTAGTTCTTGCTCTAATTTATTAAACCAAGCGATTAGTTGTTTTTGCCAAGATTTAAGTTGTTTTAAAGCATCTAAGTTACTGTGCTCAGTAGAGACTCCATTTAAAATAATTCCAAGGTCGAATACTGGGGTTGGGATCCCCATATAATCTTTAACGCCCAAAAAGCTTTTATTGTCGTTAGGTAACACCGTGAGGTTATTATTAAATTGTTCCGTCAATAAGATATCAAGAATCTTAAGTGAAATGGTTTTATAACCCACTTTAAAGTTAATTAAGTCCATAGTTTCCTCACATACTTAGTTTGTATATTAAGAATAGAACAATATTTGGAAGGTACTTATTTATTAACATAATAAGAGCGATATACATTACGTTTATTTTTATTTTCAATATCAAGAAAAAGCTTTTTGATTATTTTATCATTTATTAACAGTGAATTAAGCTCATTCATTAGGCACGAGTGTTTAAGTGGTAATTTGCAGCTTGCCGCTGCCTTGCTAAATGCCATGGCATTAATATAACCTTCAAAATGAAGACGATTGGGTTTTGTAATCTTGCTTGCTTGCATATCAGCTAAAAACTCATTGCAAAAATCATCGCTACAAGTGAGTGGATTGGGAACAATTTCAGTAACCATAATATGAGAGGGAGAAGTTACTTCATCAAATAAGTCAAAGCTAGGTACAAAAGAGACACTGGTATAGTCTGGGGTAAAATTCTTCGCATATGCACTATTTATAAACTCACCAAGTGGCGCATAGGTACCAACTAAACAGATAGCTGTCACCCCGCTGGCTTGTAAGGCATTAAGCGCTGATGCTACATCATGACTATTACGTTGGTAACGCGCGACTTTTATAGGCGAAAGTTGATATTTTGCTAGCTCTTTTCTTAGCCCTGATTCGACGTACAAGCCAAACTCATCTGCTTGAATAAATAGCCCTATCTTTGTATGTTTACGCTCCTCTACTAAGTATTTAATTTGCTCTGCGGCTTCGTCATTATAGCTGGCTCTTAGATTAAATATGTTAGCGCGTGATTTATCATGTAGGAAGCTCGCCCCGCTAAAAGGCATTATGAACGGGGTTTGTGACTGCTCTAGTAAAGGTATAATAGCGTGGCTAGTTGGGGTGCCCATAGCACCAAACAGTGCATCGACTTTGTCGGTATAAATAAAAGTACGGGTATTATTAACGGTTTGCTTTGGTTCGTAGTTATCGTCAGCAACTAGAAGTTGTATCTGAGCACCGTTTATACCACCAGCATTATTAACCTTGTTAAAGTAAATGCTACTGCCTTTATGCAACTGAAGGCCAATATTTTGAGCCGGTCCGCTAAGCGCTGTAGACATACCAAGTTTAATAACTTTGCTATTATCTTGCTCTGCATAGGCTATAGGCTGCCCTAAGGCTAATGCGACAGAGGCAATGCTAAGGTGTATTATTATGCGAAGTGCGCTCATACCAGTTATCTACAGCCTTTTTTAATAATATATTAAATGACTTGGTGCCATTCAAACCTAGCTCAGTTTGGATATTTTTAGGTGTCCAATTTTGTAATACTAGCCTAATAAAAACAGATTGGAAATTATCCTCATCATTTGGCAAGCTAAGAGGAGATGCCCAAAAACTCCTCCATAGTAAAGGTTTAATATTAAAGAGCTGATAGTCACTTGTTAACATAGACTTTAATCTTGATTGATCGGCTATGCTGATGGTATGGGTATTAAAGCGTGAAACAATTTTTGCTACCAGTTTATAATCTAGCTGACTAAAATGGCTGAGCAATTGCAAAGGAAAATCAGCTTCGAACTGGGCTGTTAATTGTTCTAGTAGTTGGTCATTTTTAGTTAAGCTTTTAATAACTAATGCGCTATGTTCGCCGGTTGCCTTATCTTTTTGAAAACCCAGCTTTACCAAATTAAAGTCATTATTTTGCCAAAAACTAAGTAATTGCGCATTAGCCCCAAAGCTAGCACCAAACCAATCACATTCGTTTTGTAATTGCTGTTCACTGTAATGAAGTAACTGTGTTCCTAGGTGCTTGTTGTGCTGTTCTGGGTCAATAGCAATTCGTACCACGCGAGCGCAGTGTTGTTTTAATACCTCAGGTTTAAAGCTTAATTGTGCAAGGCTTTGCGCCATTAAGTGCCCTTGAGGGCGGCGCTTACCTTGCACTACTTCATTACTCAACGATGTAGTAAAGCCACCCTCTATCGCTACTAAACAAACACCAAGAATATTATCACCTTGTTGACAAACAAATAGCCGTTGTCCAGCAGCATCTAGCAAGTGACGTAAGTCATTCACACTGGTTTGATAATGTGCCAGTGTCATTAAGCCAATAACTTGATGAAGCAGTGGCTCGTTGCTAGCAAGCTGATTTGCTTGCAGATGCTTAAACTGCAAAGGAGTAGTATTCAAACTAGCGCTGTGGTGTTCTGCATCTAAAGCTAAGAGTGTGCGAAGGTGATGCTCTAAAGGGTCATGCTTTGCAAATCGGATAGGCTGTTCAAGGCTGATGCTACGCATGTTCTTAAAATGCGTTTTGAGGTAACGAGTAAACTTTAAAATATAACCGCGACCATTACCTTCATAGCCAATCATAGTGCTTGAAAAGACCACGCGAGGATAAATGTGAAGAATTTTTATGAGAATTGGAACAGGGATTGCTGCTGCTTCGTCAATTAATAGTAAGTCACACTGCGGTTGTTCGCTCAGTAGTTGATCAGGCGCCACGTAGTGCATGTTTGCAATGTGTTTATCGCCAGCTTGATATTCTATATCAAGCGCACTCGCTAAGTGCTTAAAACTACTGTGCAAAGCACGAAATTGCATAGCGCAAACAAGTATATTTTTATCGCTGAGTTTACTTGCTGCAATACCTAATGCGGCTGATTTTCCTCTTCCCCGATCTGCATTAATTAATAATGGTCGATTTGCTCGTCCGTTTGCCGTTTTTATTATTAATTCAATACACTGTTGTTGCTCGGTAAAGTCAATTTCACCAGTTGATAGATTCGTATCGGTAATACACTGCCAACCATTTTGCTGGCTAAAATGCAGTAAAGTAGTTTTGCTTAGTAAGTGAGCTAAGCGTTGGTTAAAAAAGCTGTAAGGGTGCATTTGCCCAAAAGATTGAAATAAGGGAAGGGCGTCATCACACCAGTGTTCAAGTTCTTTAAGTTCGGGTAGCAATATAATTAAAAAACCACCTGCTTGCACAACGCCACTAAGCGCAGCTAGTTTATCTGGCACCAGTCCACTGTAGCCGTCATAAACAGCATGGGCGCACTCTTGCCCTAAAATTTGGTGGGTATGCTCTGGCCAATGTGCATTAATTAAATGAGTGCTTTTTGACAGTACAAAAGAAGGGTGCTGCAAATGAGCAAGCAGCTGAGTACATTGCTCATAACACCAGTTTTTATCGCCTGTAAGCAGCAGTAACTGGCGATGTTTCGCATTCGCAAGTTGTTGCTGTACACGCTCTACAACGCGGTTAAACGGCTTGTAATCTTGCATAAGCTGTTACTAACCACTTACTGCCTAAGTCGTCAAAGTTAACTTGTACGCGAGATTGTGCGCCACTGCCTTCGTAATTGAGTACGGTGCCAATGCCAAACTTTGCATGCAGCACGCGTTGACCTAAGTTAAATCCGCTTTCTTCAAATGCAGCATGGCTAACCGATGCGCTAAAGCGACCGGCTGTAGGCGGGCGAGATACTTGTGTTTTAATGCGAATTTCTTCTACGCAGTCTTCGGGTATTTCACGTAAAAAGCGCGATGGGCTGTGATATTTCTCTTGGCCATATAAACGGCGGCTTTCGGCATGGCTTATATACAGCTTATCCATAGCGCGGGTCATACCCACGTAACAAAGACGGCGCTCTTCTTCTAAACGGCCGGTTTCTTCATTACTTTGCTGAGATGGAAACATACCTTCTTCAACACCGACCATAAACACTAAAGGAAACTCCAAACCTTTAGCTGAGTGAAGCGTCATCATTTGTACGGCGTCTTCATGCTCATCGGCTTGGCCTTCGCCAGACTCAAGTGAGGTATAAGCTAAAAAGCCTAGTAGTGGCGAGCTAAACTCTTCCTCTTCAGGGAGTTCATACTGATCGCAGGCACTAATTAATTCTTCTAAGTTTTCTACTCGAGCGCGGCCTTTTTCGCCCTTTTCAGCCTGATACATAGCCATTAACCCTGAGGTTTGAATTGCGTATTTAGCTTGCTCATGCAACGTTAAGTCACTAATTTTATCTTCAATATGCTCAATAAGTTCGACAAACTTGGCAACCGCTCCTGATGCTCGACCCGATAAATGCTGTTGTTCTACAATGGCTTTAGCGGCATACCAAAGCGGCAGAGATTCAGCGCGAGCGCAGTCACGAATATGGCTTAATGTTTTGTCGCCAATGCCTCGGGCTGGGGTGTTAATTACACGCTCAAATGCGGCATCATCTTGGCGGTTACCCACTAAGCGTAAGTATGAGAGGGCATCTTTAATTTCTTGGCGTTCGAAGAATCGCATACCACCATAGATTCGGTACTTTAAACCTTCTTGTAGCATCGCTTCTTCAAGTACCCGCGATTGCGCATTACTACGATACAAAATAGCCGCATCTTGTAGCGCGTTACCCGCATTAAGCCAGCTACGTAATTTGCTACTAACAAAGCGTGCTTCATCTAGCTCGTTAAAGGCGGCATAAATAGAAATTGGTTCGCCGTCGTTACCGTCAGTCCACAAGCTTTTACCCATACGCTCGGAGTTATTCTGTATAAGTGCATTAGACGCTTTAAGAATAGTGGCAGTCGAGCGATAGTTTTGCTCAAGGCGAATCGTCTCTGCATCAAAGTCTGTTAAAAAGCGTTTGATATTTTCAATTTTAGCGCCACGCCAACCGTAAATACTTTGGTCATCATCACCTACAATCATGATGCTACTAGTATCGCCCGCAAGTAGTTTTAACCATGCATACTGAATAGTATTGGTATCTTGAAACTCGTCTACTAGCATGTGCGCAAAGCGCTGCTGATAATGACGAAGCAGGGTTGGGTTATTTTTAAGAACCTCATAGCTACGTAGTAATATTTCTGCAAAATCAACTAGGCCCGCTCTATCACAAGCTTCTTGATAGGCGGCGTAAACGCGCAGCATCATTTGCTCATTAATATCGTATGCCTGAATATCTTTAGGGCGTAAAGCTTCATCTTTTTTAGCACTTATGTACCAACCAAACTGTTTAGCAGGCCATTTTTTATCATCAATATTCATCGATTTTAACAAGCGCTTGATCATGCGAAGCTGATCGTCTGAGTCTAAAATTTGAAAGGCTTCAGGTAAATTTGCTTCACGGTGATGCGCCCGTAAAATTCGGTGCGATAAACCATGGAAAGTACCAATCCACATGCCGCCAACAGGGGCTTTTAGAGTTTCTTCAACCCTTGAGCGCATCTCTTTAGCGGCTTTATTGGTAAAGGTTACCGCAAAAATACTGTAGGCAGAGGCTTGCTCTACTTGCATTAACCAGGCAATACGATGAACCAATACTCGAGTTTTACCTGAACCTGCTCCTGCTAATACCAGCATGTTTTGTAATGGCGCTGCAACGGCATCGCGTTGTTTATCATTTAAGCCATCGAGTAATTCTGAAACGTCCATCGTTACGCCTTTTTAATCAATAATGAGAGCAGTATAACAGGTGTTTTTGTTAGGCTAAATAAAATACTGTTTTTATGAACAGCTATTATAAAAATAGCCTCTAAAACCAATTAGCTGGATAGTTTTTGGCGTGGATAAGTGACTAAAATTATTAATAAAAATAATCAAATTGACCTATATTTAGTAAAAAATACCAAAGCAATTAGTGAGTCGCAATTTAACTAACTGATTTTTAAGCTTTAATAAATTGGCATAAAGTGTGATAGTAAGTAGATAACTAAAATTTAAAATTAATTAACTACAGAGGTGAGTATGGCTGATCAAGGGTCTGGCGGTAATGTGATTGCTGCGTTGTGTAATATATTTTTTCCTGGCTTAGGACAACTAGTACAAGGGCGTATTTTAGCGGCTATATTTTTTGCGCTAGCTATTGTTATAAGTTACGCACTTATTTACGTACTCGTTGGTTTTGTATTAGTCCCTATTATTTATTTATGGTCGATAATAGATGCGGCACGATACCGCTCGCGAAGTTAGGTATTTAAACGTTTTACAAAAATAGCGCCCAATGGCGCTATTTTGTTTTTTAGGGTCGGCGTTACAGCTAATTTACGGGTATAATCGCGTTATTAACGTTTAATAAGTAATAGCTATGGAATATCAATTTATACGTGACCCTATTAGTGGTTTACGAATTAAAATAAGCAGTGAACACGCAATAATAGGTCGTTGGTTAAACGAAGAAATAGGCAAAGACAAAGTGGCTATGGTGCTGGCGCTTATTAGCTCGGTGAGTTCAAGCTTTGAACCGTTAACACTTAAAGGCCAAGAAGTTGACCTGATCCTTTCTAAAGATGAAGCGTTATTTGAAGCGCATGCGCTGCATCAAGATAACGAAGATATATTAGCCTACCAAGATGACGAACTAATGCTTGAAGAGAATGATTTAAGCAGCGGTTGTGGTTTTGAAGACTTTGTTGACCTGATCAACTCATGGCATGAGTTTTCGGCTGGTCGTTAAGTTATATTATCTGTATTATTACCCTAATTATAAATCCAACAGTGGAACCAATATGTCTGCCAATTTAAACAAGCTAGTTGTTATGCTAGAAATGCAAAATGCCATGAATACTAAAGTACATGAGCAATGGTTTAGCCAAGGCTTTGAATGGTACAGAGCTATTTGGGTTGAATGTGCAGAAATGTTAGACCATTACGGTTGGAAATGGTGGAAAAAACAAACACCAGATACTGAGCAGGTGATTTTAGAGCTGGTTGATATTTTTCATTTTGGCTTATCGTTGCGTATTGACGGTGAGACTAGCTACGAGCAAATAGCAACACAGCTACAAGCCGAAATGAGTGCACCACAACAAGGTGATGACTTTAAGCAAACACTTGAATTATTAGCGGCCAGTGCTGTTGCCAATAAAGCGTTTAATGCATCAGCATTTGCCGGTTGTATGGCACAAATGGGCATGGATATTGACGATTTATACCGTGGTTATGTTGGTAAAAATACTTTAAACTTTTTCCGCCAGGACCATGGCTACAAAGATGGCAGCTACATTAAAGTATGGCATGGTCAAGAAGATAACGAACACTTAGTAGAAGTAGTTAAAAGCCTTGATACTGAACATGCAGATTTTGCAAAACAGGTATATCAAGGCTTAGTAGCGCGTTACCCAAAAAGCTAATTATATGATAGCGCGGTAGTCAGTTACGCTTAAGTAATCGCTTATATCGTTATGTGGTTGCTGACTATTAGGGTTAGCAACCGCAAGTAAATGCTCAATGCCGTATTTTCGTGCGGCATTTAATACCGGTAAACTGTCATCTACAAACAAAGTGCGGCGTTTATCAAACCCTAAGTCCCCTTGCACTTTATGCCACAAGCTTTGTTGCTCTTTACTTACTCCATATTCATGAGTCGATACCACCCCGTCTAAATAGTTATCAATAGCGGTATATTCAAATTTAAGCATGACGCATTCAGGATGGGCATTAGTCAACAAAATGAGCTCTTTACCTGCTCGTCTAAGTTCAGTTAAAAAATGCGGAACGTCTTCACGAATTTTGATTAAGTGGGCAGACTGGCGCTTTAGTTCGAGAATAGGTAAGTTTAGCTGTGCTTCCCAATAGTCAGAGCAGTACCACTGAATTTTGCCACTCACAGCCTGATAGCGTTTTAAGATATCTGCGCGGGCTTCCTCAAAACTGATATTTTGAGCCAGAGCATGTTGTTGGGGTACAACATTGAGCCAAAAGTCAGTGTCATAATGTAAATCAAGTAAAGTTCCATCCATGTCGAGTAATACAGTATCGATTTTTGACCAGTTGAGCATGATGTATCCTTGTGAAAACTACTTTTTGAAATGAATAAGTTGCGGTGAAGTAGATTAATGAACTTTGTTAATTGAGTTATTAAGGTATAAGTCCGACAATGTTATATTAAGAGCGTATTCGTAGCCTAAAATAAAGAATTAACCTTATCTAAACCCGAGAATTATTTGCTCAATTAAATTGCTTTTAATTCAAACTGAAACTCGCATCTTATACTCATTTGGGTATATGATTAGTATAACTGCAATGATAGCAAATTGATGCCCATGACACAGAAAAAGCACCCAACACCACCACAAATTCTCAGTAATAATGTTGTCGCTAAAAGTCGCTTATTTACTGTGGAGTCTTTAGAGCTTAAGTTTTCAAATAACGAAGAGCGTCAGTATGAGCGAATTCGCGGCGGTGGTCGTGGAGCCGTTATGATTGTACCTATGACCACTGAAAATGAGTTATTACTGGTTCGTGAGTATTGTGCAGGCACCAATGACTATCAGTTAGGTTTTCCCAAAGGGCTCATTGACCCAGGTGAAACGCCTGAACAGGCTGCAAACAGAGAGCTCAAAGAAGAAATTGGCTTTGGCGCTGAATACTTTAAACCGCTTAAAACGGTCACTATGGCACCGAGCTATTTTAACGCAACCATGCATATTTTGTTTGCTAAAAATTTATATCCTGAAACCTTACTAGGCGATGAGCCTGAGCCCTTAGTGGTTGTGAAATGGCCACTTTCACAATGGCAGTCGTTATTAGAGCAACCTGACTTTACTGAAGCACGTAGTGTTGCGGCTCTGCTATTATTAGATAAGTATTTAGCCTCAGGAGACATTAATGAATAAACTTCTAGAGCCATGTATTGAGCTTGCGCAAAGTGCAGGGGATGCCATTATGTCTTTGTATAAAAAAGACGATATTGGTCAGCAAGAAAAATCAGATAATACGCCAGTAACTAAAGCAGATTTAGCTGCAAATGATGTGCTCGTGGCGGGTTTAAATGCGCTTGCTCCTGACATTCCTATTATGTCAGAAGAAACCCCCATTCCAGCGTTGCAAGATAGACAGCACTGGCAACGTTATTGGTTGCTTGACCCAATGGATGGCACCGGTGAATTTATACTCGAAAGTGGTGACTTTGCCGTTAATATTGCATTGATAGAAAATAACCACCCAGTGTTGGGAGTTATTCATTGGCCAGCAAAGGGCGTGACCTATTATGCAACGGCTAAAAATGGGGCATTTAAGCGTGAAGGTGAGCACGATAAACAAATATTTGTTGCACCGCCCGAGAGTTTAACTTTGGCTGTAAGCCGCCGCCAAAAAATAGAAGCAGTTAGCCAGTATCTAAATGCGCAATTTGCAACTGTGGCTTTAGGTTCGTGTTCACTTAAGGCGTGTATTGTTGCTGAGGGTAAAGCAGATTGTTTTTTAAGAATAGGTCCTACAGGTGAGTGGGATACGGGTGCATCGCAAGTTATTGTTGAAGAAGCGGGCGGCTGTATTACCGACGCTGAATTTAATCCTTTAACGTATAACCAAAGAGAAAGCACAGAAAATCCTGACTTTATTGTTATGGGTCATCCCGACTGGGAGTGGCAAAAAATGATAAATCCACATCAACGATTACTGTAAATACCACTGTTTGATGGGTTTTTGTTCACTTAAACGCTTTTAATTAGTAAAACCTTGCATTATAGGTTTATTCCTATATTATAGCGCTCTCTTCGAAACAGGCTTGTGAATAACACAATACTGTTACTAAGAAATTACAGGCGCGGGATGGAGCAGCCTGGTAGCTCGTCGGGCTCATAACCCGAAGGTCGTCGGTTCAAATCCGGCTCCCGCAACCAATTCTCTTCGTTAGATTTGGTGCTGTAAAACTCTAACTTAAGAGATTAAATTAAGTAGTCGATAGACTTAAAATATACAGGCGCGGGATGGAGCAGTCTGGTAGCTCGTCGGGCTCATAACCCGAAGGTCGTCGGTTCAAATCCGGCTCCCGCAACCAATTCTTTATAGAGTTGGCTGACTTCTTTAATTAAGTAAGAAGTAAAATAACACTTAATATTTCAGGCGCGGGATGGAGCAGTCTGGTAGCTCGTCGGGCTCATAACCCGAAGGTCGTCGGTTCAAATCCGGCTCCCGCAACCACTGAAATCAAGTTATAATGAATCGACACTCTATAAGAGTGTTTTTTTATGTCTGAAATTCAGTGAAATGGATAGCTCGTCGGTCTCAACTCTCCATTAGCCAGTAAAGGTTGTCTATTAAATTCCGGCTCCCGCAACCACTGAAATAAATAGTTATAGTAAAGCAACACGCCTAAAGCGTGTTTTTTTATGCCTAAAATTCATATTCCCTCACGCTATTTTTAACACGTATACCTGCTGTTCTTTTCTAATTCTACTTTTTGAAAGTGTTATTGCTGAATATTTAGTATGCTATGCACTAAACTCTTTAAAACTTTTTGTAATCAAAATTATGACTGAACTTTATCACTGGTTTGATTTAATAGGTGTGGCGGTATTTGCTATCTCAGGCACCTTGGTAGCCTATGAAAAGAAAATGGATGGCTTTGGTGTAGTTGTACTTGCAACTGTTACGGCTATTGGCGGCGGTACCGTTCGCGATGTGATACTCGACCAGCCCGTATTTTGGTTACACGACCAAAGCTACTTCTACGCTATTTTGGTGGCGGTTCTGGTTACTACACGACTGATCAATAAGCAAAAATCCATTCCATACTATGTATTGCAAACCGCTGATGCGTTTGGCTTAGCCTTTTTTGCGGTCATGGGAGCGCAAAAAGCGCAATTGGCTGGTATGCCAGATATGACGGTTGTGATTATGGCTGTAATAACCCCCTGTTTTGGTGGGCTTATTCGCGACGTGCTTGCCCGCGATATTCCAATGCTGCTTAAAGGTGAGCTGTATGCTATTACCTGTATTGCTGGTGGCATTGTCTATACATTAAGTATCAACCTATCGTTAACGGTGGAAGTGGCAATGATTCTGAGTATGCTAATGACCTTATTGCTACGTTTTTCGGCGATTAAATGGAAGATTATATTACATGTTTTTAAATATCCTGACTAAACTGTGTAAATACAGCTGTTAACTAGGGCCTGTTGACCTTTGCGGATTAAAGTTTGTTCAAACTAGGGGCGATTTAATCGCGGCGCGAGGTTTGTAACCTAGTGGACTAAGTGAAAACCGAGCAACAAAGAGTAAATCGCCCCTAGGCAGAACCCTTCGGGCAGCGCCTGTTTGGCATTAATGCTGCGTTATCGCCTATTTATGGGGAGTAACCACACGACATAGGCTCTGCCTTGCCTAAATACCAAACAGACTGCTGCAAATTTAACCTTGAAAGGTCAGCAGACCCTAGGATAAGGAATGTCGTTAGCCCGTATATTTTCTCGCGCTCAGGTGGGGATCAACGCCCCCGAAGTGATGGTTGAAGTACATTTAGGGAATGGTTTACCCGCCTTTCATATCGTCGGCTTACCTGAGGCGTCGGTTAAAGAGGCCAAGGATAGAGTACGTAGTGCTCTAGAAAACTCGCAATTTGGATTTCCCGATCAGCGTATTACCGTTAATTTAGCACCTGCCGATCTTCCTAAGGATGGAGGTCGATTTGACCTTGCGATTGCGGTAGGTATTTTGGTCGCATCGGGACAAATAGTTTGCCCTGATATTCACA
This sequence comes from Pseudoalteromonas sp. 3J6, assembly GCF_903995135.1. GTDB lineage: Bacteria > Pseudomonadota > Gammaproteobacteria > Enterobacterales > Alteromonadaceae > Pseudoalteromonas. Next base: position 1,086,318 of record NZ_LR877185.1, read on the forward strand.
AGTATGAATTTTACGGTGAGCTTGCACTTAATGGTGAAATACGTGCTGTAAATGCCATTTTGCCTTCAGTGCTTGGTGCTAAAGAGCAAAATCGTTGCTGTTTTCTGCCTCTTGAAAACGACAGTTTGGCCAGCCTTGTCAGTGGTGTAAAACGAAAAGCCGTCAGTTCTATTCAAGAGGTATGGGGAGACTTGCTCAATCAACAACCTTTACCGCTTAACATTGCCTACCCTGATTGCACCCAAGCGCCAGATTTTTTACTCGATTTAAGCGATGTAAAGGGCCAGCCTGGTGCAAAGCGTGTATTAGAAATTGCTGCTGCTGGTGGGCATAATCTACTATTTTTAGGTCCACCAGGAACCGGAAAATCAATGCTTGCACAACGAATGGCCAGCATAATGCCAACCATGTCTGATGATGAAGCCATTGATACTGCTGCTTTATATTCAATTATTGGCCACTCAATTGATTTAACCAATTGGCGTCAGCGACCGTTTCGTAACCCGCACCACACTTGTTCTGCAGTAGCGCTGGTGGGTGGCTCGTCTAACCCTAAACCCGGTGAAATATCGTTAGCGCATAATGGTGTGTTGTTTTTAGATGAGCTCCCTGAATTTGAGCGTAAAGTGTTGGACTCATTACGCGAGCCAATGGAAACCGGAACAGTGACGATTTCGCGCGCGGCCAGACAAATGGAATTTCCGGCGCAGTTTCAGCTTATTGCAGCACTTAACCCTAGTCCAACTGGGTGCCATCATGATAAGCGGGCGACACCCGATCAGGTAATGCGCTATTTATCGCGAGTATCGGGGCCGTTTATTGACAGAATTGATTTGCAAATTGAACTACCAAGGTTGAGCAGCGTGGAGCTACAAAGTACAACTACAGAAGAAACCAGTGCTGAGGTGAGGGCACGAGTAGAAGCAGCTTATGCAGTTCAGCTTAAACGCCAAGGTAAAGTAAATGCGCGGTTAAATAACAAAGAGATGAGCTTGCACTGTGAGTTACCACCTGCAGAACTGCAGTTTTTAGCCAGAGCCAGTGAAAAGCTGGCGCTATCACCGCGCTCTTATCATAGAGTAATCAAAGTGGCGCGAACTATTAGTGATTTAAAAGGTGCGCCACAAATCAGTTTAATTGAGCTTAAAGAAGCGCTTAATTATCGGGCATTTGAGCGTTTATTATCGCAGTTAACCCAACACTAAGGCTTTAAATTGAAAGCATATAGCCTTTACCGCGAACAGTGACAATACGTTTTTGATCTTTCTCATCGTTCAGCTTTTTACGTAAACGACCCACTAACACGTCTACTGTGCGATCGTTGGGGCTCCAATCGGGCTGGCCAATTTCTTCTGATATTTTTTCACGGGAAGTCGCTTTACCAGCATTACCAATCAAACAAATAAGTACTTTGTGTTCTGCTTCAGTCAGTCGTGATTCAATCCCACTGGCGGTAATAAGGGTGCGATTATCTGGATGAAGCTTAAAATCGGCGTATTCAATAAACTCTTCACTGTCATCGTCGCTGTGATTATTGGCAACTCGTTTGTATAGGGCGCGCATTCTTAGCTCAAGCTCAAGTAAATCTACCGGCTTGCAAATATAGTCATCGGCACCTTGAGCAAGGCCTGCAATTCGATCGGCTTGTGAGTCACGACTCGATAATAAGATAACGCCAATATCGGTGAGCGTATTTAGTTCTTTGGCAAGTTGTAAACCGTCGCGCTTTGGTAGCACAATATCAATTATTGCCAATGAAATAGTATTGCGCTGATTTACGCGGCTTTTAACAACGTTTAACGCATCGGCCCCGGTGGGGTCAACGTCAATAGAAAACTCGGTATTTATAAAATGATTTTGGATGCGCTTTACGAGTAATTCGTCATCCTCAACCAATAAAACATTAATTGCCATAGTCTGTTATTTTTTTAGTTTCAGCTTTGCATATTAGCATCATTGATGGCCTGTATAACACAGAGAACATTGTTTTTCGGTAACATTATATTCCGAATAGGTCTAATAATATTGCATTTTGTAATGCGCACTTTTTTACTTCATCGACAAAGTGCGCATTATAGTTCTAATCTTTATACATTGAATCCCACCATTGTGGTTCATTTTTTAACTTTTTGTCAAAGTAAGCCAACATAGTGTTCCACCAATTAAATCGTTTATCGCGCGCAAATATTTGGTGATCCGCTCCTTTGTATTCTATCATTTCAACGTCTTTATTAAGCAGTTTTAGTGCGGTGTACATAGTTAAGCTTTCGCCCACAGGCACATTGGTATCACTGTCACCGTGAATAAGCAGTAATGGCGTGGTTACTTTATCGGCATGAAATACAGGGCTATGCTGGCTGTAAAGTTGAGGGTTATTCCACGGAAAGCTATTTTTTGAGGCTTCGCCTGAGTATAAATAACCCCACCATCCTTCACCCCAGTATGATGTTAAGTTTGAAATACCCGCATGAGCAATAGACGCGCGAAACATATCGGTTTTGGTGGCAAGCAGCATAGTCATAAAGCCACCATAAGATGCCCCAAGGTTACCTACTTTACTACTGTCTACAAAATTATATTTAGCTAAAAATGCCTCTGTACCCTCCATAATGTCATCGGCGGTATAGTCGCCCCAAGCATTTACATGTTGTGCTGAAAAAGCTTGCCCAAAACCCGTTGCGCCGGTTGGTTGTACAACATAAACCACGTATCCGTTTGCTGCCCATAAGTTAAAAGGGTAACGCCCAGTAAACCCGCGTGTTACTGGTGAGGTGCCTCCATAATAATAAACAAGAGCAGGGTATTTCTTGGCTTTATCAAGATTGTTTGGCAGATAAACACGGCCAGAGATTTCTACGCCACGCTTATTGGTAAAGTTAAATTCTTCAAGCGCAGGAATAGCCGTATTGGCATAAGCAATCGGGTTTGAATCCCAAATGAGCTCTACCTTGTTTTTACTTACGTCTAAGCGCTTGAGTTGTTGAGCGCTCGACGCATTGCTGCCACTAATTAATAACTGGGCATTGCGCGTATTTGAAAAGCTAAATTGCTGCACAATATCAAAGCCTGTATTTAACTTTTTAAAGCGCTGTTTACTCAGGTCAAATAAATACAGTGGTTGGGTATCTTTCTCTGTCACTTTGATTAGCGCATCACCATTGCTTAGTACTTCTAATGTGCCAATTGCGGGGTCAAACTGTTTGCTTAACGCCGTTACTTTTTTTGCGTTATCAGCTAGTAAGTAAAGCTGGCCATCGTAATTATTAGCCAGCATGTTCTTTGGTATTGTTCTGCCTGCACCATTTTTAAAATCAGGGCCTGCAACAACATAAATATTGTTTGCGGCATATTTAGCTTGATTAAAGTTTTTAAACTTACCTAATGATCTTATGCTGTTGGATTTTAATGTAAGTTCAACCAGCTCAGTCTCTGGGTGAGTTGAGGCTTGCATCGCCATTATTGGGCGACTTATTAATAGCTTTCCACGGTTGCTGTTAGCATCTTCAAGTTGATGGCTCAATACGCCTTCGGTCAGAGCTTTGGTTAAACCACTGTTGGTATCGAGTAAATATAATTGGCTAACCGTACGGGCATAAGACCAACGGTCTTGTAAGCCTTTATGATGTTTAGTGAGGCTATTGGTTTCTTCAGATGATTTAGACCAGCTAAAAAGAATACTATTATCGTTGTAATAGCTAAAGTTGCTTGTCCCCTCAAGGCCTGAGGCTAAGGTTTTTATAGCGAAAGTTTTACGGTTTAACTGCTTTAATTCACCGTTGAGTAAATAAACTAAAAATTGGTTATCAGGACTCCAAGTAAATTGGCTAGGCTGCACTTCTTCAAATCGGTATACCGTTTGGTTATTGGTATTCTTAAGCTCGGTTGTGGTAATGGCGTTGTTGCCTGTTTTATCGCTGAAGCGCTTTGTTGTACTTAAGTAATACTTAGCATCAGGCGACAAAGACAAACCGCTAATAGTCGGGGCGTCAAACAATTGTTTAGCCGATAAGCGCTTGGTTTTATTTGTCGTTAGGGTCACGACGTCAGTTTCTGCTTTTGGCACAAACTCTAAGGTGACATCATTCCAATTAGCAACCTGTTGAGCGATGACAACCACGGTATGTGAGCCGTTATTTAAAGCAAGCTGATAGCGTTGGTTTTCACCAGTTTGCTTCTCACCATTGATAAAAATCTGGCCTTGCTCTATTCCTTCAATGTTTAAGGAGCCTTGAGTAAACCGGTCCGTTTCAATATGAAATTTAAGTGCTTGTAAACCGCCTAAAGTAAGCGCGTTAATTTTATCAAGTGGTTGCCACTTATGCTTTTTACCAAACACAACAAAGCTTTCTGCACTTGATTCAAGTTGTGCAAGCAGATTATTAATAATCACGTCGCCATGGGGGGTCTGAAATGGCTTTGCTTGCATATCTTCTGCAAGTGGGCCGATAAACTGAATTTTTGATTGATCGAGTGGGGCAGCTAATGCCGTTAAACTCAAACTACTTAATGTGAGTAGGGTTGCCAAGTGAGTAAAACGTTTTGTGTAACGATACCAAGGTGCGCTTAAATTCATTGCTATACCTATTGTTATTGGAGATTTGGCCAAATATAGCATGTATTGTTATGATGGCTATTATCATCGGGTATTTATCCAACTTATCGGAGAGAAAGTGACACTATTAATCGTTTACATGGTTACAGCGATTGTGATTTCGTTTTTGTGTTCAATCATGGAGGCCGTACTATTAAGTATTTCACCTAGTTATGTTGCATTGTTGCGCAAAGAGCGGCCGGTGCTGGCTAAACAACTTGAAATACTAAAAAGTAATATTGATCAACCATTAGCTGCTATTTTAACGCTTAATACTGTTGCCCATACTGCTGGTGCCGCAGGAGTAGGTGCACAAGCCGCCGTGGTGTTTTCAGATGCAGCAGTGGGGATTGCATCTGCTATTATGACTTTATTGGTATTGGTGTTATCTGAAATTATTCCAAAAACCTTGGGTGCCAACTATTGGCGTGCTTTAACACCAAGTGTGACTTATGGTTTACGTATTTTGGTGTTAGTGCTTAAGCCATTTGTATGGGCTGCACAAAAGCTAACCAATTTGATGGGACAAAAGCATAATGAGGCCTATTATATTCGCCAAGAAATAGAAGCGATGGCCGATATTGGCAGTGAGTCAGGGGCACTTCATGCTGATGAGTCAGAGATCATTCGAAACTTACTGCATTTTAGGCACGCAAAACTAACCGACTTAATGACCCCGCGCACGGTTATTTTTAAAATTCATAAAGATCTTACTGTAAATCAGTACTTAAGCGAACATGGCTCTTCGTCATTTTCTCGAGTGCTAATTTACGACAAAGATGCTGACGATATAATAGGGTTTGTTCATAAAAACGACATTATGTTGGCATACCACCGCTTAGGTACAGACTACAAGATTAGTAAGTTGGTTAAGCCTATTTATACAGTACCGAGTACGCAAAACGTATCGTCGTTATTACAAATATTACTTACCAAGCGTACCCATATTTGTTTAGTGATTGATGAATACGGTGATGTGCAAGGAATAGTGACCCTAGAAGATATGATAGAGGCGCTAATGGGTTTAGAAATTGTTGATGAGCGAGATCAATCTACCAACATGCGTGCCGTGGCTAAGCAACGTTGGCATCAACGTTTAGCGGATAGTGAGCATATCGTCAGCGCCGAGGATAATGAATCTCGTTAGGGGTATTTAGTAAATATCAACCGGCAAAGGTCAGCAGACCTTAGTTATTATTTGTTTTAGCAGCTGTTTTTATCCAGTGTTGTGCCCACGAGATAAATTCAGCTTTTGCTTTTGGGCAACTAAACAAAAATCCTTGTATAGCTAAATTTGTTTGATAGTGCTTTAGATAGGCAAGTTCTTCCGGACGCTCAACACCCTCAGCAACAAGTTGCAGTTGCTCTTGGCTAGTCATATCAATCAATGAGTTGACCACAACTTGCGAAAACTTATCTGTTTCAATGTGGCTTATAAAAGAGCGGTCTATTTTTACTTCTGTAAATGGCAGCTGTTTCAGTTGGTTAATATTAGTAAAGCCTGTACCAAAATCATCCAGTGAGATACCAAAACCAAATATTCTTAATCTGTTTAAGGTTTCAAGTTGGGTATAGCTTGAAAGGGCATGTTGCTCGGTTATTTCAACAACCACATCACTGGGAAGCACGCCGTGCTTTTGTAGTAACTGTAATAATTTATTAGGGCAGTTCAAATCATTTAACTGGCATGGCGACATATTAAATGACAACTTTAAGTTTTCTCCTAATTGTTCTTTCAGCTGCTTTAAGTCACTGCAGGCTTTTTCAAACAGCGTAAAAGTAATGTCATTGATTAAGTCGCATTGCTCAGCAAGGCTAATAAAACGGCTTGGTAAAATCACGCGTTCGTTTTTATTTGAAACAATACGAGCCAATACTTCAACACTTTGTATAAAGTTGGTGTTTATATTTATCTTAGGCTGGTAAAACGGTGTTATTTCATTATTTTTTAATGCGCTAACAAGTTTAGCTTTAGTAATTGGGCGCTCTTTTGCAAGCGTATGGCTGTTTAACTGCGCTATTTTGGCAAGTAACGTATTTACCTGATTTAATTGTACTGGCTTGGTAAGGTTACCAATTAAATGCACATTATGCTGCTTGGCTAGATCAGCTGCTAGGCTGATTATTTTAGGATCCATTTCAGAAATAATAACAATCGCACCGCAATAGCCTATTTCACCTAAGTTACGAATTAACTCCATACCATCCATTTCTGGCATATTCAGATCGGTAAATATAGCGTCATAAAAGTTTATATCAGGCTTTACTTTCTCTAGTGCTGTAACTGCGCTTAAGCAAGTGGTAACTTCTGGCATTTCGAGCTCATTAAAAATCGCTTTCATAACAATTAAAATGGCTTTTGAGTCATCAACAACGAGTATATTTGGCAATTGAGTTCGCATTGGTGTCCTTAGTAGTTGAAGCTTACTTCCTGTAATATTAAAAATAGTCGCTTGAATTGTTTTTGTCAGTATTTCAGGCATTTTTAGCTTACATTATCGCTAATAAAATGATGCTAGCTCACTCGTGTTTTTTTGGTGGGAAGGTATACTAGCGGCATAATTTATAATGGTTAGAATAATGATAAAAGTCGAACTTTCTCTGGCAGAGCAACCGTTTACACTGATGATAGCAGAGCAGCAAGTTGTAAAAATATTTCATGATCAGCAAGCGATTGCATTTGAAAACCCACGTGAAAATTATGTCGAGTTTATGCTTGATGAGCAGTTAATTGGTATTGATAGCAGCGAGGTAAGCCAGCAAAGCTTGGCGCTGTATGTAAATAATCAGTTTGCAACTCAGTTAGCTTTACCTGTAGCAGCACACGGCGCACCTAAAAAGGGGTTTTTAGGGCTCGCGGCGCTTGGCTTTAAATTATTTAAAAGTGCTAAAGTTGTTAAAGTGGCGCTTGCCAGTGCATCGGTAGCGGGTTATGCGTGGCTGTTTACCATTGAGTTTGCGTTAATGCTGATAGCTTGCCTGGTGGTACACGAATATGGCCACGTACGAGCTATGAAGTATTTTGGCATTAAAACCAAAGGCATTTATTTAATTCCTTTTGTAGGCGGGTTAGCCGTTAGCGACGATAAAATAACTACGCGCTGGCAAGATGTGGTTATATCACTAATGGGGCCTGCCTTTGGTTTGTTTACTTCTGTACTTGGTGTAGTGCTTTATTACGCTACGGAAATGGAAATATTTGCAGGTGTTGCGGTGCTTAGTGCACTGCTTAATTTATTCAATTTACTGCCTATTTTACCGCTTGATGGCGGGCATGTACTAAAAAGCATAAGTTTCTCGATGCGCTCTTGGGTTGGTTTAAGTGTGTGCTTACTAGGTGTGCTATTTGGTTTATGGCTAAGTTACACCTTTGGTTTAATGTTATTAGTGTTCTTTTTATTTGTTGGGGCGCTAGAAATTGTGTTTGAATGGCGTGGCCGCCATTACTCACATTTACTGCCATTAGATAAATACGGCCAAGGTTTTTCCGCGGTAATGTATGCACTCGTTGTTGCAGGGCACATTGCGGTAATGATGCACTTTGCAGATTCAGAAAACGCGATATTAAGTTTACCGATGAAGATTTTATCAAGCTAAGTAAGCGCGGGCTGTAATATAAGTTACAGCCCGATTAGATTAATAAAAGCTCAATACCAGCGATATAAACACCCCAGTAATAATCAGCTGTACCACGCAAAACCCCATAATATCTTTTGCTTTTAGGCCCGCTATAGCCAATACCGGTAATGCCCAAAAGGGTTGAATTAAATTGGTCCAAGCATCTCCCCATGCTACAGCCATAGCAACCCTTGCCATATCTGCACCAAGCTCTTGTGCTGCAGGGATAACAATAGGTGCTTGTACAGCCCATTGGCCGCCACCGGATGGCACAAACATATTAACGAGTCCTGCACTAATAAAACTGTAAAATGGCAAGCTATCGGCATCCGCTATGGCAATAAAGCCCTGCGATATTTGTTGTGCTAACCCTGTATCGACCATAACCGCCATAATACCGGCATAAAAAGGGAACTGAATTACAATTCCCGCGCCACTCGGAATCGCTTGTTGTAGGCTATTTAGTAAATTGTGGGGGGTCTGATGTAGTGTGATAGCTAAAAATAAGAAAAGCGCTATCACGCTGTTGAGATTTAAGCCGCCACCTGCGATAAAAAAGTAATAACCTAAGTAGGCAAGTCCGAGTAAGCCAATGCCCATGCCTAGCAGTTTGCTTTGTTCTAAATGTTGCGCAGGGCGTGTTATTGTTACTCTATCAAGTAGAGTGTTCTTAAGCAGTGATGGGTCAATATAAACACTGTCTTTTTCACTCGGTAGCATGTAGCGGTTAACCAACGGCATAATAATAAATAAGCCAATCAGAATCGCAATGTTAAAACCTGCGAACAAGGTTTGCTCGGTGCCAATAATGCCCATTGTTGCCTGTGAAAAATGCCCTTCGCTGGCAATGCTTAGTGGTACGGAACCTGCCAATCCGCCGTGCCATACTACAAAACCTGAGTAAGCACTTGCTACTAATAGCCGATAATCTACTCGAGTTTGTTTGGCAATTGCTTTAGCAAATAAAGCCCCAATTACTAAGCCAAATCCCCAATTAAGCCAGCTTGCTAACAGCGAAATAAATGTCACTAAAATAATGGCTTTTGGAGCCGTATTAGCAAGCGTTGCTAATTTTGTTAATAACTTACTTATTAACGAGGTACTGGCGAGCATGTAGCCTGTTACTAGCACCAACAGCATTTGCATGGCAAAGCTAAGTAAGTTCCAAAACCCGCTTCCCCATGATGTGATTACCTCAAGTGTAGTTGCAGGAGTCGCTAAATTCGCAATACCCAAGGTAATAATAGTGAGCATAATGACAAATATAAATGGGTCGGGTAAGTAGCGCTCGACGAGCTTAGTAAACGGGCTGGCAACTTTATTGAGCATAATTAATAACGAGTTAGTGAAAACTTATTTGCTAATTAATCATGAAATCTTAGGATTAGCAAACACCGCTTTGAATAACCACTCAGTAAGGCAGATTTTTTAAAGGTTGCTGATGAGGAGAATGTTACTAGCAAATATTTACCCTGGCAGATATTTGCTAGTTTTATAATTAAGCGTTGCTGAGCACATGTTTTAAACGATTTTGTACTTCTTGCACCAGTAAGTCAGGCTGAAATTTTGATAAAAATGCATCACAGCCAACCTTTTCTACCATGGCTTGGTTAAAGCTGCCACTTAGGGAGGTGTTAAGTACTACATGTAAGTTTTTTAAGCGGCTGTCGTTACGTATTTCATAGGTTAAGCGATAACCATCCATTGAGGGCATTTCGGCATCGGTTATCACCATAAGTAGTTCTTTTTCAACATCGCGGCCTTCATCGGCCCAACCTTTAAGCATATTGAGTGCTTCCAAGCCATTACTGGCAGGAACAATTTCGATACCAAGCTGCGATAATGTATCGCTTACTTGCTTGCGTGCTGTTGGCGAATCATCAGCGTGTAGTATCTTTCGCCCAGAGAACTCGTTAACTATGGTTTCATCTAACACGCCATCAGAAATATTAACCTCGTACTCAACTATTTCAGCCAGTACTTTTTCTACATCTATAATTTCTACCAAGTGCTCCACGTCGTCGCGCTGTACTTTAGTAAGTGCAGTAATGTAATGATTTTTACCGACTGAGCTGGGTGGTGGCATAATATCAGACCAGGTCATGTTCATTATTTGATCAACCTTACCAATTAAAAAACCTTGAGTGGTACGGTTATATTCAGTCACTACCAAATTACAATCTTCACCATGTTCTTTGTGTGACATAGAAATGGCTTGGCGTAAATCAATCACCGGAATAGATTCACCTCGTATATTGGCAACACCCGTCACCTTAGGGTGAGAGTGCGGTATTTTGCTTAAACGGGGAAGCTTCACCACTTCTTTAATTTTAAATACATTGAGTGCAAATAAATGGCGGCTATGTAAATAAAACAGTAGCAACTCTAAACGGTTCTCACCTACAAGCTGAGTACGCTGATCAACTGACGCTAAAACACCTGACATAATAGACCCATTCTTTCCTCATAACTTAATAACTATAGTTTACTCTTATTTTTATTCATAACGAACCGCGAATATTTCGATTACAGTAAAACGTTGCTTAAGTGTTATGATGTGCAGTATCGTGTTACCAAATGATTCAAATAATCAATCGATTAACAAACAATTATGCATCATATTTTTAAACGTATTGTTGTGCTGTTGCGCAGCCATATTGATCAGGTGAGCTGGCAGTCTGTTGTAATAGCAACGTCTTTACACATGCTACTTACTTGGTGCTTATTATTTATGGCTAATGAGCAAGCACTACTTTCGCCAGGGACCTTTTTTTACTACTACACGGTAACCACTTCAACAGTAGGGTATGGAGATTTAAGTCCATCATCTGACTTGGGCCGTTGGATTGTCGCATTAATACAAATACCCTTTGGTTTGGCTTTATTTGGTGTCTTGTTAGGTAAAACAGGGCAAACAGTAACTTACTTAATTAGGCGCGCTATGACTGGTGATAAAAACTTTGCTCACAGTAGCAATCACATTATTATTTTTGGTTGGCATAATGCTCGAACAAAAAAAATGATCGACTATATTTTGGCTGATACTAAACGTACAGACCGCCGTATTCTATTGGCGGTTACTGAACAAATAGAGCATCCATTTTTAAGTAATGAGAATGTTGATTTTGCTCGTTTGACTAGTTTTACCGATTTGGATGAATTAGAACGCGTTGCCATTCGCCATGCCGATAAAGTGATTATTGATGGCCAAGATGACGACCAAACATTTACTACTGCACTGCGTATTAGCCGTTTAGTCAAAGAAGATTGTCACATTAGTGCACACTTTTTTGATGAAACGAAAGTGGAAATGTTATTAGAGCATTGCCACAATGTAGAGTGTAGTAGCACTAAGTCAGCAGAGATTTTGGTGCGCTCAATGCAAGACCCAGGCTCAAGCCGTGTTCAAGAAGAGCTATTATCTACTTTGCATGGTGATACGCAATTTAGCCTACAAATACCTAGTGATATAAAAACCATGGAATTTGGTAAATTATTTCATCATTTTAAGTACGATCATAATGCAATATTGTTAGGTGTAGCTCATAATTTAAGTGCAAAGAATATGGATTTAAACCCACCTCTAGATTATGCAGTGAATGCGGGTGATATTCTGCATTACATCGCACAAGAGCGGGTGTTAAGTGGTGAAGTTGATTGGCTTAGCTTGGAAAAATAATGACTGAAGTTGCTTTTTTAATTATTGTTTTATGTGCTTACATTTTTCCTATCATGATAATTCTTAACAGTAAGCGTAGCCAAGGCCATGAAAAAAATGGCTGGCTAGTTGGCGCTATCTTCTTTTCGTGGATAGCGCTGATTCTTTACTTCTCGATTGTACCCAAGCAAGGGCACGCCAAGAAAAAGTAAAGCATGAGTACCTTTTTTACTTATTCTAATTGTCTCAGCTTATGCTCAACGAGCGGGTCGTCTGGCACGAGTTGTTGAGCAACTTCTAATAGCTTAATAGCATCATTTGGGCTTTCGTCTTGATGCTTAATAGCTACCTCTATTAAAGGCTGAATATCAATTTTCTCTTGGTGCTCTTTAACGTGCGCTGCTTTTTCGTCGATTAAAATAGTGTGAGCGGTACTTAATAACGCTTGGCGATGTGCCGATTTAGCGTTGGCTTTATTAAGTTTTTTATAATAATCCTCTTTTAAACGCAGTGTTTTTGTTTGCAGCCTAAATTGCGCAATGTCGATTTGCTGATCACGAATAAAATCAACCGCTACTTGTTTATAAAAGCCAAACTTATTCAAGTAAGTAGCGTGAGTGCCGTGCCCCATACCAAACACGCGTAAGTGAGTGAGCTGTTTGTAGCGTTTAGCATGTTGGCGGTCAATACGATTGGTTGGATCGTAAATAATGTAACCTTTCGCATCCCCTAAATCTAAATCATGGTAGTCATCTTGCCAGTCATATTGCTGAGCAATTTCAGTACTTGAGCGGTCATCCCAAGGGGCGATAAGTTTGTTTTTGGTGCTAACAGGATGGAAAAGCAGTACTTTATCGAGTTTGAGTAACTTAGCAAATGCACCCACAGCAAAGCCGCCACGGCTAAGCCCATAGCCTAACTTAGTTTTAAAAGGAGAGAGTAAAGTTGATAGCTGCTCAATAAAAAAGATTAAATTGCGGTTACGAAACCAATTGCTTTTACCCAAATGCTGAAACGCAATAATATTAACATCTTGCTTTTGCGCTAAATGATAGCCCCAAGGGGCAAAGTCTTCATTTAGATCGCGTTCTTGTATATCGGTGCCCGCAGGAGAAAAAGTAAAAAGCAGGGGTTTATTGAGGTCAACAAAGTGATACTTTACATACACATCACCGAGTAAATCTCCACCAGAGGCTGGTAGTTTTGCTTGCCTCTCATCATCGCTGAGAGTTAACCATTCATCCAACCAATACAGTAATTTCATTTTTCCTCCAGTAAACGCAACCCGCAGATTATAACAAATTTGGCTCCATAAGAAAATCGAGCGGTGACATGCTGCGCTGGTGGAGTACTATTTTAATGAAGAAAATGTAGTTATTTTAGTGGCTTATTTCGCCATATTTAAAATTTCATGCCAATCATTTTCGGTCACTGGCATGACCGATAAACGCCCGCCTTTTTTAAGTGCTATATCAGTTATAGCAGTATTTGCTTTGATCGCTTGCAGGCTTACTAAACTACTCAAATGCGCCTGATAAGTTATTTCTACCACAAACCAGCGAGGGTTTTCAGTGGTTGCCTTAGCATCGTAATAGTCGCTACTTAAATCAAATTGCGTTGGATCAGGGTAAGCAGCCTTAGTAACCACACCAAGCCCTGCAACGCCAACTTGTTTACAGCTAGAATGATAAATCATCACTAAATCACCTTGCTTTACATCATCGCGAATAAAATTACGCGCTTGGTAGTTGCGTACACCTTCCCATAGCGTTGTTTGCTGTGGCGCTTGCTTTAAGTCATCAATTGAAAAGGCGTCGGGTTCGGTTTTAAAAAGCCAAAATGCCATATTAGATTTCCTCAATCAGTGAGTTAGTATTTTTTAACTATTGTATAGTATCATTTATAAATTAGGGGATTGAGGAAGAAATAATGAGCCAAGTATTAGATGATTTATTATCGTTGTTGTCACTTGAAGAAATTGAGCAAGGTTTATATCGAGGACAAAGCCAAGATTTAGGGTTTAGAGCGGTGTTTGGCGGTCAAGTTATGGGGCAAGCGCTTTCAGCAGCTAAAGAAACACTACCAGCTGGGCGTATTGTTCATTCCTTACATTCTTATTTTTTACGCCCAGGCGACGCTGCAAAACCGATTGTGTACGATGTAGAAACTATACGTGATGGTAAAAGTTTTAGCACTCGACGTGTCAGTGCGATTCAGTACGGTAAACCTATTTTTTACATGACAGCGTCGTTTCAAGGTGAAGAGCAGGGGTTATCGCATCAAGCCACTATGCCTGATGTTCCAGCTCCTGAAGAACTGCGTTCTTCGTTAGAGTTTTATCAAGAAAATGCACAGCATATTCCTGAAGCAATCCGTAATAAGTTTATTCGTGAAATGCCGATTGAAATGCGTCCGGTGAACTTTCATAACCCCTTTAAACCTGAAGCCCTAGAACCGGTAAAACATATTTGGTTTAAAGCCAATGGCGATATGCCGGACGATCAACGTATTCATAATTACTTATTGGCGTATGCGTCTGACTTTGAGTTTTTACCAACCGCACTGCAGCCACATGGTGTGTCGTTTATGCAGCCGAATATGCAAGTTGCGACCATAGATCATGCTATGTGGTTTCATCGTCCATTTAGAATGGATGATTGGATGTTATATACCATTGATAGCCCAAGCGCGAGTTCAGGAAGAGGGCTGGTACGTGGTCAGTTTTTTGACCGCCAAGGCAATTTAGTTGCCTCGACGATTCAAGAAGGGGTAATGCGCCAGCGTTAACTCTTTGCTACCTACTATATTGGGTTAATTCAATATAGTGAAGTACGTTACTGACATTGAGCGTGGACAATGTCAGTAATTGATTGCCAAATACGTGCCGGCAAGAGTGTTTGCAGTTGCTTGTAGGTCTCGCACAGCTCTTGGCTGCCTTGTAAGCCGCTATCAGATTCACTAATTAGTTTTTGTTCGCGAAGGTTGGAAATAAAACTACTAAGTACCTTCTTATCAAAAAACTCCGGCGTTTTAATGCCATGTAACGTACCCAAGCGTTGTGCCAACACATAGCTTTCACGTTCCAGTTCAGCTTTTGCAATACCTTGGCTGGTTTGAATAAAGCCAATCACAATCGCATAACGTTGCAGAGTAAAGCTCAATGCACGACCAAGCATTTCGAGTTTGGCAAAGCTATCGTTACTTTGAGTTACTTTGATATTATCACCATCAAGCTCAATTAAGCCTTGATCGCTAAAGTTAGTTAAAATGTGGGTCACATAGTTGTCATCAAGCTCTTGTAAGTACCACTCTTTGGCGAATAACGGATAAAATGATTTTACCAATTGATGGCAGTGAGTAACGGTACTTTGATGCTGCTTAAATAAATGTAGAGCTACTAAGCTAGGTACTGCAAAAATATGCAAAATGTTATTACGGTAATAGTTAAATAAGGTTTTTTCTTTATCGTTTATCGCAATAATTTCACCAAACTCGTCACTGATCACATCAAACTTATTCAACTTTAAAGCGTGTTCTAGCAGTTGCTCTGGCGTTTCATCGGGTGCGGTTATTTTATTGCTGTAGCTAGCTTCACGTTGTAATCGCAAATAAAACTCAAGCTGAGCTAGCAATTTAGGTTTACTCAATGCGTGCTTATCGTTTACTAGCAGTATCATCGCCAGTAAGTTAACTGAGTTAAGTGCGGCGGCATTGTTAATTTTAACCATAACCTGATCAGCAAGATTAGCCACCTGCGGCCCTAGCCATTGTGGTTTTTGCACGTCAGTAGCATGAATTGACTCGCGCCAGTCGGGTTGGTTGTCATTCAGGTATTGGTTAATAGAAATTGGGTCACCAAAATTTAAATACCCGCGACCATAGTTTTTCAAATTTTTAATTGCTTTAAAAATACCTAATATCGACTCGCCTTTTTTATCATTACCCGCGAGCTCTTTTAAGTAGGTGTTTATTTCCATTACGTGTTCGTAACCAATATACACCGGTACAATTGATACAGGGCGGTCTATACCACGAAGCATAGCTTGCATCGTCATGGCGAGCATACCCGTTTTTGGGGGGAGTAAGCGTCCGGTTCTACTGCGGCCACCTTCGGTATAAAACTTAACCGAGTAACCCTTTATAAATAACTGGCTTAAGTATTCTTTAAATACCGCTGAGTAGAGTTTGTTACCAGCAAATGAGCGACGAATAAAAAATGCACCACTGCGGCGGAATATGCCACCTGCAGGGAAAAAGTTAAGGTTAATCCCTGCAGCAATATGCGGTGGTACAAGGCCTTGATGATAAATAGAGTAGGTTAGTAGCAAGTAATCCATATGACTACGATGACAAGGCATGTAGATTATTTCATGGCCTTTATTGGTTAGGTCATGAATTTGCTCGGTGTACTTTATGTCAATGCCATTATAAAGCTTATTCCAAAGCCACGTTAATATGCGATCAGCAACGCGAATTGTGGCATCGCTGTAATTAGCGGCGATTTCATCAAGTAGCTTTAAGGCGTTTTGTCGCGCCTGAGCTTGGCTGATGTTTTTATCAGAAGCCTCGGTTTGAATTGCTTTTTTAATTGTGGGTGATGCCAGTAGTGAGCTAAATAACTGATCACGAGATGGGATTTTAGGCCCTGTTGCAGCCAGCTTTTGACGTTTAAAGTGAACTAGAGCTACACGCAACAGCTTATGAGGAAGTTCATTAACGTCGGCTTTTTCATTAACCAATAAAGATAAGTCGAGTGGTTGGCTAAATCGAATAAAGTTATCTCTACCTGAAAAAAGCACCACAAAAATTTTTCTAAACCAGCTGGGCGTTAGTGAGTGCGAAAGTAAAGTGCTTAGTCCGGGTTTTTCTTTACCTGGCGATCGGCCCCATAAAATAGTCACGGGCACCACTTGCACATTTTTTTGGCCACTATTTAATAAGTGCTCAACAATGTGTTTGCCTTGCGCTAATGCATTGGTAGACTTTTCTTTGTCACCAAATAGCGGGGGAGGGTTTTTAATGCCGATAAAGCGATCTAACGTCTCGTCACCTAATATTTGCTGCTCGGTTGGGTCCGGTAAACCATTTCGTTTACAAACACGGGCCAGTGCCGCTAGATCAAAGCGTGAGTTTAAACGCACTATATAGAATGTCGGGTTTTTAGGGTTTAACTCAAATTGCTCTAAAGGCTTTTCAGGCAGTACTTTGCTTTTAACAAACAAGCGGCTGATACCACCAGAGATAAGATTTAAACCATAATTTAAAATACGCATTGACTCACCATAAGAGAGTAGTTACCCAAACCAATATGGGTATATAACAGCAAAATTAGCGCATAGGATAACATAATATCTAAAAAATCCCCTGCAGATTAATCGACAAGCTATGACATTATAAAGACATCATCACTTCCATTGCGTTCACTATTAATAAACTTAGCTATTTTTTAAACGACAATAACAAAGTAATTATGTCTAAATAGTTGTTGCATTTATCACCAGTATCATTATAATACGCAGGCTTTCAAAATTCCCTCGGGAACAAGAAAGAATAAATTAAGCTTGGATTTCAAGCTAATAAACAGGAGTTCCGATTTGGAACTCAACGTAGATATAATCAAACAACCGGCATCTTAATTATTAAGATTGTTTCGGTCGTTTTTTTATGCTCTTTAAATGCTCTTTATATTGAGGTTTAAGAATGTCAAATCAACGCATTCGTATTCGCCTAAAAGCTTTTGACCACCGTTTGATTGACCAATCAACGGCGGAAATCGTGGAAACTGCGAAACGCACTGGCGCACAAGTACGTGGTCCAATTCCACTACCTACACGCTTTGAACGTTTTACTGTACTTACATCACCGCACGTTAATAAAGACGCGCGTGATCAGTACGAGATCCGCACCCATAAACGTCTGATCGACATCGTAGAACCAACAGACAAGACTGTAGACGCACTTATGCGTTTAGACCTTGCTGCTGGTGTTGATGTTCAAATCAGCCTGGGTTAATCGGAAGATTAGAGAGGTTTTAGGAAAATGGCATTAGGTCTAGTCGGTCGTAAAGTGGGTATGACACGTATCTTCACTGAAGATGGTGTATCTATCCCTGTGACAGTTATTGAAGCGACTCCTAACCGCATTGCTCAGATCAAATCTGACGCAACAGACGGTTATAACGCGCTTCAAGTAACCGCAGGCACTAAAAAAGCAAGCCGTGTAAACAAAGCAACAGCGGGTCACTTCGCTAAAGCTGGTGTTGAAGCGGGTCGCGGTCTGTGGGAATTCCGCCTAAATGGTGGTGAAGGCGATTTTGAAGTAGGCTCTGAGCTTACTGTTGAATTATTCAACGAAATCAACAAAGTTGACGTAACCGGTACTTCTAAAGGTAAAGGTTTCCAAGGTGGTGTTAAGCGCTGGAATTTCAGCATGCAAGACGCTACACATGGTAACTCTCTATCTCACCGTGCTCCTGGTTCAATCGGTCAAAACCAATCACCTGGTAAGGTGTTTAAAGGTAAGAAAATGGCCGGTCAAATGGGTAATGAGCAAGTAACAACTCAGAACCTTGAACTAGTTCGCGTTGACGCTGAGCGTAACCTGCTTTTAGTTAAAGGTGCAGTACCTGGCGCTATCGGCGGTGACGTTATCGTTAAACCAGCTGTTAAAGCATAAGTCCTGGAGATTTAGTGATGGAATTAGCAATTAAAGACGCTTCTGGCGCTCTTGAAGTTTCTGAAGCTACTTTTGGACGTGAGTTTAACGAAGCATTAGTACACCAAGTAGTTGTTGCATACGCAGCAGGTGCTCGTCAAGGTACTCGTGCTCAGAAGACACGTTCTGAAGTAAGCGGTGGTGGTAAAAAACCATGGGCTCAAAAAGGTACTGGCCGTGCACGTGCTGGTACAATCCGTAGTCCAATTTGGCGTTCAGGTGGCGTTAGCTTCGCAGCTAAACCACAAGACCACAGCCAAAAAGTAAACCGTAAAATGTACCGTGGTGCGATCAAAAGCATCTTATCTGAATTAGTTCGTCAAGAGCGTTTAATCGTTGTTGAAAGTTTTGGTCTTGAAGCACCAAAAACTAAAGAACTAGTTGCTAAGCTTAAAGAACTTGAGCTTAAAGATGTTCTTATCGTGACTGAAGAAGTAGATGAAAATCTTTTCTTATCGGCACGTAACCTGTACAAGGTTGACACACGTGATGTAGCTGGTATCGATCCTGTAAGCTTAATTGCTTTCGATAAGGTACTAATTACAGCTGCTGCTGTTAAGCAACTTGAGGAGGCGCTAGCATGATCCGTGAAGAACGTCTTTTAAAAGTGATCCTTGCTCCACACATCTCTGAAAAAAGCACAATCGCTGCTGAAGAAAACAATACTATTGTTTTTAAAGTAGCAAATGACGCAACTAAAGCTGAAGTTAAAGCGGCAGTTGAGAAGCTTTTTGAAGTAGAAGTAACTGGTGTTCGCACACTTAACGTTAAGGGTAAAACAAAACGTACTGGCATGCGTTTCGGTCGTCGTAGCGACTGGAAGAAAGCTTACGTTACTCTTAAAGAAGGTAGCGAGCTGGACTTTGTCGGCGGCGCCGAGTAATAAGGGGAGTTAGAATTATGGCACTTCAAAAGTGTAAGCCAACTTCTGCGGGTCGTCGTCACCTAGTTAAAGTGGTTAACCCAGATTTACATAAGGGTAAACCTTACGCACCACTATTAGAGAAAAACTCTAAATCAGGTGGTCGTAATAACAATGGTCGTATTACGGTTCGTCATATCGGTGGTGGTCATAAGCAGCATTACCGTTTAATCGATTTTAAACGTACTAAAGATGGCATTCCAGCCACTGTTGAGCGTTTAGAATATGATCCAAATCGTAGCGCAAACATCGCTCTTGTATTATATGCAGACGGTGAGCGTCGTTACATTATCGCACCTAAAGGCTTAAAAGCTGGCGATGCAATCCAGTCTGGTGTTGATGCACCAATCAAACCTGGTAATGCATTACCAATGCGTAATATGCCTGTAGGTTCGACTGTTCACAACGTAGAATTAAAACCAGGTAAAGGTGCTCAAATCGCACGTTCTGCTGGTGCATACGTTCAAATCCTTGCTCGTGATGGTCAATATGTAACATTACGTCTTCGTTCAGGCGAAGTTCGTAAAGTTGAATCTGATTGTCGTGCTACGCTAGGTGAAGTAGGCAATGCTGAGCATATGCTTCGTTCACTTGGTAAAGCAGGTGCAAATCGCTGGCGTGGTATTCGTCCGACAGTTCGTGGTGTTGCCATGAACCCGGTTGATCACCCACACGGTGGTGGTGAAGGTCGTACATCTGGTGGTCGTCATCCTGTGTCTCCATGGGGTAAACCGACTAAAGGTGCTAAGACGCGTAAGAACAAGCGTACGGATAAATTTATAGTACGTCGTCGTACTAAGTAATATTGAGGAATAGCCATGCCACGCTCTCTCAAGAAGGGTCCTTTTATAGACCTACACTTGCTGAAGAAGGTAGAGAAAGCTTTGGAAAGCGGTGAAAAGAAGCCAATTAAAACTTGGAGCCGTCGTTCAATGATCATACCTAACATGATCGGATTGACCATTGCTGTCCATAATGGTCGCCAGCATGTACCAGTTTTCGTTTCTGACGAAATGATCGGTCACAAACTAGGTGAATTTGCACCAACTCGCACTTACCGTGGCCATGCTGCGGATAAGAAAGCGAAGAAACGTTAAGAGGGGAAGATAAATGCAAGCATTAGCTAAACATAAATTCGCCTCTGGTTCGGCGCAAAAAGCACGTCTAGTTGCAGATCAGATCCGCGGGTTACCTGTCGATCGCGCACTAGAAATCCTGGCGTACAGCCCGAAAAAAGCGGCTGTATTAGTTAAGAAAGTACTTGAGTCTGCTATTGCTAACGCAGAGCATAACGAAGGTGCTGACATTGATGAGCTACGTGTAACAACGATCTTTGTGGACGATGGTCCAACAATGAAACGTATTATGCCACGTGCTAAAGGACGCGCAGACCGCATCCTTAAGCGTACAAGCCACATCACTGTTGTGGTTTCAGATAGCTAGGAGATATAAGTAATGGGACAAAAAGTTCATCCTACTGGTATTCGCCTAGGTATATCTAAACCTTGGGTTTCTACCTGGTACGCGAATTCAAAAGATTTCTCTGCACAGCTTTTTGGCGATCACAAAGTACGTACATTCCTTACTAAGGAATTGAAAGCGGCTTCTGTGTCTAAAATCGTTATTGAGCGTCCAGCAAAATCTATCCGAGTAACTATTCACACGGCTCGTCCGGGTGTTGTTATCGGTAAAAAAGGCGAAGACGTAGAAAAATTACGTCAAGCGGTAACTAAAATCGCTGGTGTACCTGCTCAGATTAATATTTCTGAAGTACGTAAACCAGAACTAGATGCACAACTAGTAGCAGACGGCATTGCCTCTCAGCTAGAGCGTCGTGTTATGTTCCGTCGCGCTATGAAGCGTTCGGTACAAAATGCAATGCGCATCGGTTCTAAAGGGATTAAAGTTGAAGTTAGCGGTCGTCTTGGCGGCGCAGAAATCGCACGTTCAGAATGGTATCGTGAAGGTCGTGTACCTCTACATACTCTTCGTGCTGATATCGACTACGCAACTTCTGAAGCCTTAACCACTTACGGTATCATTGGTGTTAAAGTTTGGATCTTCAAAGGCGAAGTTATTGGTGGTTTACCACTAGTACAAGAGCAAGAGAAGCCAGCTAAACGCGCACCAAAGAAAGCCAAAAAAAGTGCTAAGTAGAGGTAGCGAGTAATGTTACAGCCAAAACGTACAAAATTCCGTAAAATGCATAAAGGCCGCAACCGTGGTCTAGCGCAAAACGGTAACAAAGTAAGCTTCGGTACTTTCGGTTTGAAAGCTACTGGTCGTGGCCGCATGACTGCTCGTCAAATCGAAGCAGCTCGTCGTGCTATGACACGTCACGTGAAACGTCAAGGTAAAATCTGGATCCGTGTCTTCCCTGACAAGCCGATCACAGAAAAGCCTCTTGAAGTTCGTATGGGTAAAGGTAAAGGTTCTGTTGAATATTGGGTTGCTGAAATTCAGCCTGGTAAAGTACTTTACGAAATGGAAGGTGTTTCAGAAGAGCTTGCTCGTGAAGCGTTTAACCTTGCTGCTCGTAAGCTGCCATTCAAAACAACTTTCGTAACTCGGACGGTAATGTGATGAAAGCAAACGAACTAAAAGATAAAAGCGTAGAAGAGCTTAATGCTGAACTTCTAGGTCTTCTTCGTGAGCAGTTTAACCTGCGCATGCAAGCAAGCACTGGTCAGCTAGCTCAGACACACACGCTAAGAACAGTACGTCGCGATATCGCGCGTGTAAAAACAATTATTAACCAGAAGGCAGGTCAATAATGAGCGATAAAATTCGTACTCTTCAAGGCCGTGTAATCAGCGACAAGATGGAAAAATCTTTCACTGTTGCTATCGCACGTTACGTGAAGCACCCAATCTATGGGAAATTCATCAAACGTACGACTAAGTTACACGTACATGACGAAAATAACACTGCAAAAGCGGGTGACGTAGTTACTATCCGTGAATGTGCACCAATTTCTAAGAACAAATCTTGGACTTTGGTAGATGTTGTTGAACGTCCAAAACAAGCTTAATTTTTAATTAAGTCTGTTTTTATAAGAAACCCCAGCTTTTGCTGGGGTTTTTTTGCGTTTAAAAAAGCTGTAAGCGGTAAGTTTTAAGCCGTCAGCCGTCAGCCGTCAGCCGTCAGCCGTCAGCCGTCAACTGCTCGGAGTGAATTTGAGGGCCGTAGCTTGGGTTTTTAGTCTAGAGCACTCGAGAAAAAGCACGCCATGAATACGTAATTGTCCTAATACTTTATCAATTTGAGTGATTGAATCTGACGTTAATCGTGTTAAAAATTTCTGATATACGACAGCATAGATTTTGGAGGTAGAGTAATACTGGAGTAATTGCCAAGAGCAACTAAATAACAGCTTTATAATTTACCAAACCTATGACTTTGCGAGAGTAGAGCTGCAACAATAGATAATAAAATGCATACTGCGGAAGTTACAATTAGAAAGCGGTTTTCAATTCTACTGACTTGCCTTTCGCCTACAATTTGATAGGTCACGTCCCCCTCAATAAAACGTTCGCCTTGGTATTGCTGAGTGACATTAAACGCTAAAAAATCTTCTTGCTTTGCCTGATAAGTAAAGTAGGTTTCAGCATAAAAAATTTCATACGTTGCACATAGCCAAACCATAAGGCTAATTATTAATAGCGTAAAACTCAAAATAGGCAGTTTTTTCAGTGGCACTTTGGTTGATGTTGTTACAGGTAAATAGCAATCAAAACATGCTTCGCCATAGCATCGCTTTAGCTTTTCGATTACTTCGGGAGAAGGAATGAATTGGCCATTCTCTAGTTTTGATAAGTAAGACTGTTGGATGCCTATTTCACGTGCAGCAAATGCTTGAGTCCATTTTTTGTCTGATCGAAGACGTTTTAATTCTTTTCCTAGCGATTGCATACCCATATTCTCTTCTTAATTGCAGCCACATTATTATCACTAATTAGCTAAGCCAGAGATAGAGGTCATGCCTATATTCATGCGAATGAATAAAAGAATATCATGAATATTAATAGATTAGCGATTTTTATGGGCTACTTTAAATTATGCTAGTATTCTCAAACTAACGAAAGGATATATTGTATTATGAAAAAACACGTTTATTTATTACTTAGCTCCATCGCTTTATTCTTTGAAAGTTATCAAACTAATGCTGAACCTGTTTTTGCAGTTAAAGCCGATATTTATAAATTGAAAAATGAAATAACAATTGATAGTAAAATTTCTGAAACACTAAATTCATTGACTCCAATTCACCAACCAATGCTATTAGCTCTATTAAACGAGAGTGCACAAATAGAAATAGGGGATAAAAAACAACTAACATCACTTGAGATAAAAGCAAACGAAGATGGATCGTTTTTCAATGCATCGATGAAGTTAAAAGATAAAACAGATGGCCAATGGCAATCGATAACGTCTTTTATGCCTAACATTCCCAGTGGTCAAGCTGTATATTTTAGCCGTACTTTTATCGATAGTGTTTGGTTGATAAAGTTAACCGGAACACGATATGAATCAGAAGAGCTGGGTCTAGCTAGTTTTAAAAAACAATAATAGTAATAGCTGAAGTGCTAGTAAGCACTTATTTTTCTACTGAGGTTTAGGCTTATATTGTTAGATATCTGGATCTTGGTTTTACTCCAATTTTTAAGATGTGTTATGTACTTATTAGTAATTATAATGCGCAGTTTATAATAAAAAGCCTCTGCGTAAGCAAAGGCTTGTGTTTTCTGCGAAGCCGGAAGCCCGTTTACCAAATCATTTCTACAAATTCAGGATGATCGATATACGGGTTACGATTTCCCTGAAATTCAAACGCTGCTTGGTTGCGGTCTAATTCCATTTGGCTAACAGGATCGTTGTTATGCCACTTTAACAGCATGGCCACAACCCAGCTTTCAAATACTTGGGTACTGGTGCCATTAAGCACGTCATTACTAGCTGCGGTGTTATTTTGCCAAGCACCAATTACGTTTTGATAACGGGTTGCCATGTAAAAATAAGCACGAGCAAAGTCACCTTTAAATTCATCAATAGGTTCAAACACAGTACCGTTGTAATTAATCGTATTACTTGCAGAGCCTAATTTACTGCCGTTGGTTGAGGTAAACGAAGCGCTTGCTACTTCACCGAATGGGAAGTTGCTTCGTTTTGAATTTACATAACCGTCAGTGGCGTAAATATGATGAACATCAGAGTTCATCGGTTCAACTTTTCCACCAAACCAACTTTTAGGGAACGAATGCTCTCGGTTGTAGCAATCTGCCTCACCACTGTAGGTGCCACATTGATCGCTAACAGCTGTGTATGTGTAGCTATCAGAGCCATTGGGCTTCTCGCTGTACATATCTAAAATACTATTATCGTTTTCATAGTATTTATCACGCGCCGATGCGTCGTAAAAATTCCAAATAGCGGAATACCCCTGAGCATTATGATTATTAATAATGTTATAAAGCTCAGTTTTTAGCGTGTAACCAGACAAGCCTTGAGTTGTCACATAGTAGCCTGTTGGCGTCGGTGTTGGCTCAGTGCTTCCTAATGAGAAAGCGGTAGCTTCGGTTGTTTGAAAACTAGCTCCACTGGCGAGCAATGTGCTTTCATTATTCAAGGCGTAGCTACCACTGCCATATGAACAGCAAATACCATCGCCATAGCTGTCATTAATAGTAAATGTATACTCACCATCGGCTACGCATAATTGTTCAGTATATTGGGTGTTTGCAGCATACCCACTTCCGCTTGCAACGACACCGGTTTGGTTGTGCGCTATTTGCCAGCTGGTTTCTTCGCCGTAGTTATCTGTGGTTAGGCTAAAAGTAAGGCCGTTATCTGCGCAGCTTGGAGAGCCACTGCTGTCATTATTAGGCAAGAAGTTATCAACATAAACTAACTCGCTACCATCAAATCCCGTTGTATCATAAAAGCGTAAGCCGACATCTATGGTTTTATTACTATCAGCTGTGTAGCTGTAAGTTATACTCTGCCATTGGTTGGTTTGTGCCGGATTTGAATAGCCTTGATAACCATCTATCAACAAACGCGCCTTAAGATGGCCTTCGGTATGATACACATCTACTGAGAACTCATAAGTTTTACCCATTTCAACAGCGACTTGCTGCAAAAAATCAGTATTGCTTTGTGTGCCTGTATTAACGCTAATCGCTGCTGCTTGTGAGCCTGTGCTTACGACTGTGCTGTTGGCAGATACGTTAATACCGCTATCAATCACTGTCCACGCTTCTGGGGTGTTGCCACTGTATTGTTCAAAGTTGCCATTAACCACATTAGCCATCGCGGGTAATGAGGATAATAACAAGGTGCTCAAAAGTAATTTGTTTTTATATATACCGTGTAACATAGGTGTTCCTATTTATATTTTTGCGTAATATACCTTAGAACATTAAAGTTACAAAATTGTTAAATTAAAATTTCATAAAAGGCAATAAAACCCTTTTAGGCCTATTTCGTAGGTTTTTAGATAACTTAATAACTAAATGGAATATCAAAGCAGATTCTATTCTTTTTTTATCTATGCTTAGGCGGCTATCCTGCATACTCAATTAACCTCAACAGAACTTTCTGAGTGAGGTGGCACTCATTTTAAACAATGTGAACAAGCATTGTGTTTAACGTTCAGGGTTATGAGGAAAAATTCATGTTGTTAGGTCAACTCAATGCGCTAGCAAGTCCGCTTTCGCAAGAGCAAGTACAAAAGCTACAAGGTTTAGTGGCTGAGCTTAATCCAATTCAGCAAGCCTGGGTTAGCGGCTACTTAGCTGCTAATGCTAATTCTGCAGCGCTTGGCGCGCCAGCTTCAGGTGCACCTGCAACCTCGGAGGCGGCAGCACTGACCATTTTATATGGTTCACAAACAGGTAATGCTAAAGCGGTTGCGACTAAACTTAAAGAGCAAGCTGAGTCTCGCGGCTTAGCAACAAAGCTGGTTAGCATGTCAGATTACAAACCGACTGCCCTGAAAAAAGAAAAGTTTCTAACCGTGGTTGTATCGACTTACGGCGAGGGTGAGCCACCAGAAGACGCTGAAACACTGTATGAATTTTTAATTACTAAAAAAGCGCCAAAGCTTGATGGTGTCAAAGTTGCAGTATTAGGCTTAGGTGATTCTAGCTATGAATTTTTCTGCCAAACCGCTAAAGACTTTGAAGAGCGTTTAACTAAATTAGGTGCGGAGGTTATTCATCAACGTGCCGACCTAGACGTTGATTATGATGACGAAGCAGCCACTTGGATTGAAGGCGCATTAAATGCGTTTGAACCAGATTTAAAAGCCCAGCAAGATGCAACTAGCGGTCAAGTTGTATCAATGCCATTTGGCGCTCCTGTAGCAGCGGCTAGTCAGTACACAAAGCAAAATCCGTTTGCGGCAGAGCTAAGCTTAGTGCAAAAAATTACCGGTCGTGATTCAACCAAAGATGTACGCCATGTTGAAATTTCACTAGAAGGGTCAGACATTACATATACACCTGGTGATTCACTCGGCATTTACTTTTTAAATGATGAAGCCCGTGTAGATGAGCTACTAGCGCAAACACAAATTGATCCAACTAGCCGCGTTAAACTTGGCGATGAAGAACTCAGCGTACGTGATGCCTTAATTGAAAAACTAGAGCTAACACAATCCTACCCTGGGTTTGTTGAAAAGTACGCCACGGCTACAGGCACGCCTGAGCTGCTTAAACTAGTAGAAGATAAAGGCGCAATGCGCGAATACATTGAGCCTCGTCAAATCTTTGATGTGGTTGCACAAAACCCAGCTAAATTAGAAGCGCAAACACTAGTTGATTGCCTGCGTAAATTACAAGCACGTTTATATTCAATTGCCTCTAGCCAAGCTGAGGTTGAAGATGAGGTGCACTTAACTATTGCATTAGTTGAGTTTGAAGCGTTTGGCACAGAGCACTTAGGTGGTTGTTCAGGGTACTTAGCACGCCGCGCAGAGGAAGGCTGTAAAGTAAAAGTGTTCAGTGAACATAACGATAACTTCCGCTTACCAGTAAGTGATGACACACCAATTATTATGGTTGGTCCAGGTACTGGTATTGCGCCATTTCGCGCCTTTTTACAAGAACGTGATGCACGAGAAGCAACAGGTAAAAACTGGCTGTTTTTTGGTAACCCACACTTTACTCAAGACTTCTTGTACCAAGTAGAAATTCAAGGATACTTAAAGTCAGGTTTACTAAGTAAGATTGATGTAGCGTTTAGCCGTGACCAAGCAGAAAAAGTTTATGTACAAGACAAGTTACGTAAAAACTCAAAAGAAGTATTTGATTGGTTAGAAGCGGGCGCTCATTTTTATGTGTGTGGCGACGCTAACCGCATGGCAAAAGATGTACACAATGCCTTAGTTGATATTATTAGCGAAAACACCGGTAAAAGCTATGAAGGCGCAGAGCAGTACTTAAAAGACTTAAGAAGCGCAAATCGCTATCAGAAAGACGTGTACTAAGTACACATTGTTTACTTTATAAAAAGTAACGCTAACAGCCGTCACTGTAACAAATTTAGGATTAAACATGAGCGAACAAGATAAAAACGTAAAGCTTTCTGATAACGAGCGTTTGAAAAGAGAAAGCAACTTTTTACGTGGCACTATAGAGCAAGATTTAAAAGACGAGATCACCGGTGGTTTTACCGCCGATAATTTCCAGTTAATTCGTTTTCACGGCATGTATCAACAAGATGATCGCGATATCCGTCCTGAACGTGCTAAACAAAAGCTAGAGCCATTGCATAATGTGATGTTACGCGCACGTATGCCTGGCGGTATTATTAAGCCAGAGCAATGGCTTGCAATTGATAAATTTGCTGGTGATAAAACCAGTTATGGCAGTATTCGTTTAACTACTCGCCAAACATTTCAGTTTCATGGTGTATTAAAACCTGAAATTAAAAGTATGCACCAATTGCTTAATAGTGTTGGAATTGATTCTATTGCCACTGCCGGTGATGTTAACCGTAATGTGTTATGTACTACCAATCCGGTTGAGTCTGAGTTACATCAAGAGGCCTACGAGTGGGCGGCAAAAATTTCTGAACACTTATTACCTAAAACGAAGGCATACGCTGAAATTTGGCTTAATGGCGAAAAATCTGAAACTACAGAAGAGCCTATTTTAGGTTCAACGTATTTACCGCGTAAGTTTAAAACTACAGTGACGATCCCACCTAATAATGAGGTGGACGTACATGCTAACGATTTAAACTTTGTGGCGATTGCTGAGGATGGCAAACTCGTTGGTTTTAACGTGCTAGTAGGCGGCGGTTTGGCGATGACCCATGGCGATACAGCAACCTACCCACGTAAAGCGGACGACTTTGGCTTTATTAGCCTAGAAGATACGTTAAAAATTGCTGAGCACGTGGTATCTGTTCAGCGTGATTGGGGCAACCGCTCAAATCGTAAAAATGCAAAAACTAAATATACCCTTGATCGTGTTGGTACTGATGTATTTAAAGCCGAAGTTGAAAAACGTGCGGGTGTGAGCTTTGCACCAAGCCGCCCTTATGAGTTTACTCACCGAGGAGATCGTATTGGTTGGGTAGAAGGCATTGATGGTAAGCATCACTTAACCTTATTTATTCAAAGCGGTCGTATTTTAGACTACCCAGATAAGCCGCTTAAAACAGGGTGTCGCAAAATTGCAGAAATTCATCAAGGTGATTTTCGCATGACGGCAAATCAAAACTTAATTATTGCCGGTGTACCGGCCGATCAAAAAGCAGTAATTGAAGAAATAGCCCGCAATCATGGTTTGATTGACGATAAGGACACTGAGCAACGCAAAAATTCAATGGCATGTGTGGCATTACCAACCTGCCCATTAGCTATGGCCGAAGCTGAACGTTATTTACCGAGTTTAATTGAAAAAATAGAGGGCTTATTAGCCAAGCACGGGGTACCAAATGACAGCATTATTATGCGTGTAGTTGGTTGTCCGAATGGCTGTGGTCGTGCCATGCTAGCAGAAGCAGGCTTGGTCGGCAAAGGTCCAGGTAAGTACAACGTTTACTTAGGTGGTAACACTGAGGGCACACGTATTCCAAAGCTTTACCTTGAAAATGTTGGCGAAGAGGTTTACTTAGAAGCATTCGATAAACTCATTGGGCAATGGGTTAGTGAGCGTAATGATGGCGAATGTTTTGGTGATTTTGTTATTCGCAAAGGTATTGTTGCAGAAGTAAAAGTATCCGTTACCGATTTTTACGCATAATTTAAAAGCAGCGCAAAGCGCTGGTGAGGTTTAAAGTTGACCATGAGTGAATTTAAAAACATATTACAGCTAGATAAGCAAAGCCAACAGGCTATGTTAGCTGATGCGAACGGTTTGCTGGCTGACATGAGCGCAGAGCAGCGCGTTGCATGGGCACTTGAAAATTTGCCTGACACTGCGTTTTTATCATCGAGCTTTGGTATTCAGGCTGCAGTTATGTTGCATTTAATGACTGCACAGCGCCCAGATATACCTGTGGTATTAACTGATACAGGCTACTTATTTCCAGAAACCTATCAGTTTATAGAGCAAATGACTTCGCAGTTGTCACTTAACCTAAAAGTGTATAAAGCGCAGCTGAGCCCTGCATGGCAAGAGGCTAAATTTGGAAAATTATGGGAGCTAGGTGAGGCAGGTATTAAGCAATACAACCAGCTTAATAAAGTAGAGCCAATGACACGCGCTTTAAAGGAGCTAAATGCGAGCACTTGGTTTAGTGGCCTACGTCGAGACCAATCCTCAAGCCGTGCTGAAAAGCAAGTACTAGAAATAAGCCGAGGCACGGTAAAAGTATATCCCATTATTGAATGGAATAATCGCGATGTATATCAGTATCTAACAAAGCACAATTTGCCATACCACCCATTATGGGAGCAGGGTTATGTGTCGATGGGGGATATACATACCACGCGTAAATTAGAGCCCGGCATGAGTGAAGAGGAAACCCGCTTTTTTGGCTTGAACCGTGAGTGTGGCTTACATATAGATGGAGATGGTATTTAATTATATTATTATTCAAAGCTATAAAATCAAAAAAACGCAGCCTTTGCTGCGTTTTTTGTTGTTTAATATTTGCTGAATTGGTTCTTTTTTATTATATTGGTTGTGATGATGGATTAAACACACAGCAGGAACGCTATGAAATACTTCACCTATTTAGCAGTGTCAGTGATGATAATTGCTGTTATCTTATTGTTTTATATTAAAAAACCAAATGGCCAGCCTTGGCTAAGCACCTCTCATATTTATAATGAATCAACAGAGATCAAGAATGAAATGATAGCGCTTTCATCTAGCGCGTTAGATAGTATTATCTCAGCAATTACCACAGCGGGTGAAAAAATCACTGGGGCTACCTTTGAGACAGAAACTCCTAAGCCAATTTATAAATGGCAAGACGAGCAAGGACAATGGCATTTCTCAGATGTACCAAACAAGAATGGTAAAAGCGAAGTGGTAAAGCTTAACCCCGCCGATATTAATGTCGTGGTTGCAGAAGATACCGCCATTTTGAGTGGCAGTGCTAAATCAGCAGTAAAGCCTTTTCCTCAGCGAGCACCAGCGATATACAACAGTGAATCAATTAATAAGCTGTTTGAAGATGCTGAAAAAGCTAAAAAGAGAATAGAGCAACGCAGTAAAGAGGTCGAAAGTTTTAGCGGCTTTTAGTTTTGAGGTGTTTTTTGCTGTGTCTTCAAATAACGCTTTTCTGCTTCCACTAGGGTCTGTTGACCTTTCAAGGTTAAATTTGCAGCAGTCTGTTTGGTGTTTAGGCAAGGCAGAGCCTATGTCGTGTGGTTATTCCCCATAAATAGGTGATAACGCAGCATCAATGCCAAACAGGCGCTGCCCGAAGGGTTCTGCCTAGGGGCCATTTACTCTTTGTTGCTCGGCTTTTACTTAGCCCACTAGGTTACAAACCTCGCGCCGCGATTAAATCGCCCCTAGTTTGAACGAATTTTAATCCGCAAAGGTCAACAGACCCTAATAATATAGTTAAGTATATTTTTGTGGGCAACGATAAAAGTACGCCAATTGCAATACAGGCAGCTGCAGTAATAATACCTTTAATGCCGAACTGGTTGGTAAAGTAGCTCGATACAATTAAACCATGGCCTGTCACTATTAAGCACAATCCAAGCAAAATCGATGTTTTAAGTAGTCTTATTATTACAATTGAAGACATAGCGACCTCTGCGCAGCGTGTCTTCTTAGTGTATGTAATCTTTATAAAGCGGCATTGATTTAGCGCAAGCATCCATTAATAATATAAAAAAGCCCAGCTCATTACTGAGCCGGGCTGCATTTTCGTTTTAAGTTGTTAGTCGAGCATATTGCGCAGTACGTACTGTAAAATACCGCCATGTTTGTAGTAATCCCACTCTTTCGGAGTATCAATACGCACATCGGCACTAAAGCTAACTTGTTTACCTTCACTGTTAGTCGCAATCACACTGACTTCGTCGGTTTTATCGTATAACCCTTGAATATCAAATTGCTCTTGCCCAGTTAAGCCTAGTGATTCATGGCTTTCACCTTCTTTAAATTGTAAAGGAAGTACGCCCATACCAATTAAATTAGAGCGGTGAATACGCTCATAGCTTTGTGCTATCACAGCTTTAATACCGAGTAATAATGACCCTTTTGCAGCCCAATCTCGCGAAGAGCCAGTTCCATACTCTTTACCTGCTAGAACCACTAGTGGTGTTCCACTTTCTTGATATGCCATTGCCGCGTCATAAATACTTTCTAGCTTATCATCAGGTTGAGTGCGGGTAACACCGCCCTCGGTACCTGGAGCTAGTAAGTTTTTAAGGCGCACATTAGCGAACGTACCGCGCATCATTACTTCGTGATTACCACGTCGTGATCCATAAGAGTTAAATTGCGCTTTTTCAACCCCATTTTCTTGTAGGTAAAGCCCTGCGGGTGCCTCTGCCTTAATTGCACCTGCTGGTGAAATATGATCGGTAGTCACCGAGTCACCCAGTTTAGCTAAACAACGCGCACCCTCAATAGTTGGAATACCCGGTGGTTCAACACTCATACCATCAAAGAAGGGGGCTTTTTTAATATAAGTCGAAGCACTGTCCCAATCGTAAAGTTTACCATCAGGTATTTGAATTTTTTGCCAGCGACTGTCGCCATCGTAAACATTGGCGTAGCTTTTTTCGAACATCTCTTTAGTTACCGTACTTTTTACTAGTTCACTTACTTCTTTAACGTTCGGCCAAATATTTTTAAGGTAAATATCGTTACCATGCTTATCTTGCGCGAGAGGCTCGTTGTAAACATCAATATCGGTTCTACCCGCTATGGCATAGGCAACCACTAAAGGAGGCGACGCTAAAAAGTTCATTTTAACATCTTGATGTATGCGCCCTTCAAAGTTACGGTTACCCGATAAAATTGAGCTTACAACTAATTTGTGTTTTTGAATCGCCTCACTAATTTCATCAGCAAGTGGGCCTGAATTACCAATACATGTGGTACAGCCATAACCAACTAAATTGAAGCCAAGCGCATCCAAGTCATCCATCAACCCTGCTTTTTCAAGGTAATCGGTGACCACCTGAGAACCTGGTGCAAGTGAAGTTTTAACCCAAGGTTTTACATTAATACCTAACTGACGTGCTTTTTGAGCTACTAAACCGGCAGCTAAGATAACACTTGGGTTAGATGTGTTTGTACAGCTAGTAATTGCAGCAATAACACAGGCACCATCATTTAACTCAAACTCTTCTCCATTAAAGTTTACTTTTGCTGCGCCCATAAACTGCGCTTCATCAGTTGGTTCATCTGGATTGGTAGTAGGGCCTTCGCTTTCAATACGCGCTTGCTCTTCATCGCTTTTATCACGACGTGCCATACGCTCGTCTTGAAAGTCTTTTAAGTGCTGACCAATAACCTTGCCGGCTTTATCCAAAGTAATTCTATCTTGCGGGCGTTTAGGGCCTGCTAGGCTTGGCACAACATCATCTAAAGTTAGTTCAAGCTTATCGGTATAATGTGCTTCGTCGCCATCGTTACGCCATAAGCCTTGGTGTTTAGCGTAATCTTCAATTAGTTTGAGCTGCTTCTCATCGCGATTAGTTAAGCGTAAGTAATTAATCGTTTCATCATCAATAGGGAAAATACCACAGGTTGCGCCATACTCTGGCGCCATATTAGCGATAGTTGCTCTATCGGCAAGTGGTAAGTCGGCAAGGCCGTCACCATAAAACTCAACAAACTTACCTACCACACCGTGGTTACGCAGCATTTCAGTAACAGTAAGTACTAAATCGGTTGCTGTAGTGCCCTCAGGTAAGCGACCATTTAATTTAACACCCACAACCTGTGGAATAAGCAAGCTAATAGGTTGGCCAAGCATGGCGGCTTCGGCTTCAATGCCGCCTACACCCCAGCCAAGTACGCCTAAACCATTAATCATTGTTGTATGAGAATCTGTACCGACTAGTGTATCTGGGTAGGCTAACGATTTGCCGTTTTTTGTATCATTAAATACTACGCGGGCTAAATACTCTAAATTCACTTGGTGAACTATACCGGTTGCAGGTGGTACAACTTTTAAGTTATCAAATGCGGTTTGTCCCCAACGTAAAAATTCGTAACGCTCTTTGTTACGCTCATATTCTAATTTTGAGTTTAAGTCGAATGAACCATCTTTACCGTAACCATCCACTTGCACCGAGTGATCGATTACCAGCTCAGCAGGAGAAAGTGGGTTTATTTTTGCAGGATCACCACCGAGTTTTTCCATCGCATCACGCATGGCAGCTAAATCAACAATTGCAGGGACACCAGTGAAATCTTGCATTACTACGCGGGCTGGAGTGAAAGCTACCTCGGCAGAGGGCTTCGCTTTTGGATCCCAATCTAATAAGGCCTGAATATCTTGTTCTTTAATATTCACACCATCTTCGTTACGTAGTAAGTTTTCTAGCAATACTTTTAACGAGAAAGGCAGGCGTTTGGCTTTATCGCCAAGTCCCATGAGCGAGTTGATATGATACTGCTCGCCATTGATAGTGAGCTGTTGTTGGGTGTCGAAACTATTTTTCATTATTTGTCCCTTCAATAAATTAGATTAATATTCTTGTAAAAGTGACCTCTGTAGTGATTTGCAAAGTGTGTACCATGATAAAAAATACCATATTGTATAATTTATTTTGGTCGTTATTTAAATAGAGATGAAGGCCAAAAGTTAAAATTCAAGGGATACTCTGAGTAATAATTGGCCACAAAACTAAACTCAAAAAAGTGCTATTTAAAGTAGTCCTGTTGTTTTAAATGGAAACTTAAATACACCAATGCAATCGCAATTATGGTGACTGCAATAGGCATAAAAATAGCGCTAATACCAAACAAGTTGATGCTATTAATAATCATAAAATTATAGTATTGCTGAGCTAAAATCGCTGCCAAAGAGATTATTAATGTTAATCTGGCTAGTGACTTTTTGAATAACAAAAGTACGCATCCTAATGCGCCGCCAAATACAGCAATAGCAAACGCTAAAGTAGCCCATAAAGGTTGGCTGTTATAAGCAAGTTGTTGTTCTTCAGGTAGTTTACTTATCATCTCTGGAGAGAGAAACAGCTGCATGACAAATGCAAGAATACCTAATATGTTCCATAATGAGGCGGTAATAAGTACGGGTTTTATCCAGCGGTTTGAGGTGTTTTCTGACATGTAAGCATCTATTTTTTATTATTGATATTCTATTAAAGAATAAAAAAGCCAGTGATGCAAACTGGCTTTTAATAACACATATAACT
Organism: Pseudoalteromonas sp. 3J6; assembly: GCF_903995135.1. Taxonomy (GTDB): domain Bacteria; phylum Pseudomonadota; class Gammaproteobacteria; order Enterobacterales; family Alteromonadaceae; genus Pseudoalteromonas. Next base: position 1,121,635 of record NZ_LR877185.1, read on the forward strand.
TAAGCGTTAGCCAAATGAAATAGGGCGACGACCCGTTTTTTCATCAACTTTAGGCTTTTTAGTGCGTTTGCGTTTATTTTTAGCCGGCTCTGTTGTTGCTACTGGCGCGGCTTTTTCTGCTGTAACTGTTTCATCAATAACTGGACGTTCTGCTGGAGTGGCATCTTCACTTAACGTTAATTGAAACAACTCGCCATCAAATGCAAGTACATCACCGCTGTATAATTTTTTCCGTTTGATTGTACAAATTTCATGGTTAACACCGACATAGCCTTCGCTAATTAGGTTTTTTGCTTGACCACCACCTTCAACAAGATCTAATACCTTTAATAATTTGCACAGCTCTATAGGCTCTTCTTCTAACTCAACTTCTATATATTCTTCGTTCATCATGTTTCTCAGTGGGGGTGGTATTAGCTGTAGTATAAAGGCTCAGTGGCTATTTTGCACCAAAGTGAGCTTGTTAGGTGAGTTGATTATGTGATTTTTTATGAAACTTTGTATCTCTTTTTATAGTCTTTAAAAAAACTGAAGTAATTCAGGGTTAAGCTTCACGCGAAAAAAATTACACATTGGCGCGCTAATTGCCAATATCGGCCGTATAAGAGATTGAATATAAATAATGGAGTAAAACATGGGCATAAGATTAGCGATGAAAAAAGAGCTAATGGGCTTAGAGCATTCAGATCTGTTAACCGCTGATGATGTAAGAGCGCATCTAGCACAACAGGTAAAAGAAGACACTGAACGTGGCTTTTCAGTTATCTCTAAGTTTAACGATACCCATAGCCAGCTAACTAGCGGGCTTAAAACCAAACAAAGTGAGCTAGTATTTGAGCGTCATCGGTTATTTAATGAAGTGCTGTACAAACGTCAGAGTGTCGATGCATGGCTAAATAACCAGACTTCAGGTTAAACAGCCAAATAAATTAAGTTGCGATTTTAAATCACTCCTTTAGACTACGCTTGTAATCAACGGGGGTGATAATGAAAAATGGAATTTTAGCGTGTGCACTCATGCTATTGTTGAGTGCATGCCAACAGCCTACAGTGTATATATTTAGTAAAGGTTTATCGGACTCACAGCGCCAGCAGTTAGAGGCCGCACTCAAAACACAATCCCTACCTTACGAATATGTTGAGCATGACATTCCTCGGGAATTTGGCGTAGCTACTTTACTATTATCAAATGATAGAATTTTACGCCAAGAAACAGAGCAGTTAGCTACTATTATGCAAGGGTTAGGTTATAAACCCGAAATTAGCTACACCACACGCGCAAATCACTTTTATGGTGATGGTAATATCGGTTTTTACCTAAAAAATACTAATGCAGACGACGCTTTTACCATGCCTTCTCGGTTGCGAACAACCCAGTGCGAAAAAGATGGGTTTAATGACCTAGTCGTAACCTTTACTGATCAACATGCTGAGTTCACATTAATCAGCGGCGCAAAAGTCACATTGAAATGGGAATATTTATACGGCTATTTGGTTATTTACTACAGCAATTATTCACAAACCTACACTCATTCACAGCCATTGGTTAAGACTCCTTTTGGCGAAAAACCATCAGACACATATACCATAACAGCTCATGTAAATAAGCCAGGCTGGCTTAATTGCTCAATGCAGGTTGTTTATATGGATTAAGTTAACTGTTAACCGTGCTCTTCTATATGCTCCGAGAGTTTTGCAATGCGCAGGCTCATACCTTCAATAATACGGTCTTTAATTTTTTCGCGTATGACATTAGGTAGGCGGGTGAGAGCATCTGCAGTTATAGCCAGTACTATGGCGCTTTCTTTGGCGCGTGCATTAATACTGCGCTCTCGGTTATTAATAAATGCACCTTCACCAATAAATTCACCAGGTTCTATACTGCCCAGTTCCAGTAGGTGATTGTGTTTAAACACCATTAAAGATCCACTAAGCACAATAAACAGTCGCTTGTCGTTATCAAACTCTTTAAATAAAAACTGATTTTTATTTATTAAATAAAGTAAACCAAACGACTCAAGCAAAATCTGGCGCTCATTGAGTGTGAATTCTTTAAAAAAATCTAAGCGATTTATAATTTCCATTTGCTTAAACAAAGGGATGTTTTCAATTAACTTCATGCTTTCTCTATGCTTCTAACAATCAGCTAATATTGCGCTCTTTTAATTTTCGGGTCAACGTATTGCGACCCCAACCAATTTTTACGGCTGCTTCTTGCTTATGGCCAGAGCAATTAGCCAGTGCTGTTTTTATTAAGCGGGTTTCTAGCTGGGCTTGAATATCCGGCCAAATATTTTCTTTACCTTGTTTAAATTCTTGATTAAGCCACTGCTGAAATGAATCTAGCCAATCCCCTTCTTGGGTTGCGGCGGCATTATCAATAATTTCAGGAGGTAAATCTTGCTCGCCAATCAGCTCTCCTGGCGCCATAACGGTTAACCAGCGGCAGGTGTTTTCAAGTTGGCGAACATTCCCAGGCCAATTAAATAAACACAATTGTTTAATTGCTTTAGGGCTTAATACTTTGCTATCTACTTGCAGGTCTTTTGCACTTTTATGTAAAAAGTGTAGCGCTAAGCGCTCTATATCCTCAGGGCGCTCGCGTAAAGCAGGTAAACGCAGGCGAACCACGTTTAAACGATGAAATAAATCATCCCTAAACTTACCTTGCTTTACCAGCTCTTCTAAATTTTGATGGGTAGCAGCAATAATGCGTACATCTACTTTTATACTTTGATGACCCCCCACGCGATAAAATTCGCCATCGGCCAATACACGCAATAAGCGGGTTTGTACATCCAGTGGCATATCACCGATTTCATCCAAAAATAAGGTACCGCCATTCGCTTGTTCAAAGCGGCCTTTACGCACGCTATCAGCCCCGGTAAAAGCGCCTTTTTCGTGGCCAAACAGTTCAGATTCAACTAATTCTTTAGGGATGGCGGCCATATTAAGGGCTATAAATTGGTTTTCTTTACGCGGGCTGTGGTTATGTAAAGCGCTGGCAACCAACTCTTTACCTGTTCCTGACTCACCGTTGATGAGTACGCTCATACTTGATGCTGACAGCTTACCTATGGCACGAAACACTTCCTGCATAGCAGGGGCCTCACCAATAATATGGGCACTTTTGGGGGGCGCGCTTTTACGTTTGGTTTTTTTAGTTGAATTAGCTCGATACGCACTTTCCACCAGTGCAACCGCTTCATTTAAATCAAACGGCTTGGCCAAATACTCAAATGCGCCTTTTTGGAATGCATTAACGGCTGAATCAAGGTCTGAGTGGGCGGTCATAATGATCACAGGTAGCCCTGGCGTTTGCTCTGCTATTAGCTCAAGTAACGCCATACCGTCCATACCAGGCATTCGCACATCGGAAATCAACACGCTAGGTTGACTAAATTTTAGCGCGTTAAGTACGTTTTGTGCATCTGCAAAACTTTCTACTTCAAACCCTGCGCGAGTCAGTGCTTTTTCTAGTACAAAGCGAATTGAGGCATCATCATCTACAAGCCAAGCTGTTTTCATGCAAACTCCAAAGTATTAATCTGTAAACGGCAGATAAATATTAAATTCAGTATGTCCCGGCCAACTATCACATTCGATATAGCCATCATGTTGATCAATCAAGGTTTGCGCTATAGATAATCCAAGTCCCGAGCCACCTTCTTTATTGGTGGTCATAGGGTAAAATAAGGTGTCGCGTAAATTGGCATCAATACCCGGGCCGTTATCCAATACTTGAATAAGGAGTGCCTTTTTAGGGGCTTTGCCAGGACGACGATGCTGGTAATTAATCCGCGTTTTTATTTTTATTTCGCCACCATCTACCAATGCTTGTTGTGCATTACGCACAATGTTTAGCACTACCTGTTGAACTTTGCTCTGATCAATATAAACATCAGGAATACTCGGATCGTAGTCTTTAACTAACCGAATATCGCGGTTGTTATCTAAGGTACTGAGTTTTACAACCGACTCTAATGTTTGATGTATATTGCCATACGATTTTTGCGGCAGCTGATTAGGCCCAAGGAGTCTATCAACTAATTCACGCAATCGATCGGCTTGTTCAATTATCAGTTCTGCACATTGATCTCTTTCTTGCTGATCACCTTCATATTGCAATAATTGCGCCGCCCCGCGAATTCCACCCAGTGGGTTTTTAATTTCATGAGCTAAACCGCGAATTAAGTTACGTGCAGCTTGGTATTGATGCATTTGATTTGAGACTTGATCGTGCTTTATTTCGTCATCAGTTTGTCGACATTCAAATAAAATATAAAAAGTATCGTTATGCTTTATTCGTCGTGTGCTTACCGCTAACTTTGCATGGCGAGAATCGATGAATACCACGTCAGCTCTATGCTGGTGGCAGTCTACACCGTCAACTAGCGAATACTGTGCAATACGTTTTAAGTCTATAGAATGGTAATTAAATAAATCATCGAACGCTTGTCCTGGTAAGCGCTTTTCGCCTAAGCCAAGTAATTCACTGGCACTGGTGTTGGCGTAAATGAGTGTAAAGCTCTCATCAAGTAACATTAGGGCGGTGGTTTGGTTTTGCCAAATTATATTTAGTAGCTCTGGGCTAAAATGTGTTTTGTTAATCATTATTGCACCATTTTAGTGCGCCTGGGGAGGTAGGCAAGGTTTTTAGTAAAATATACGCTAATTGTGCGTACTTAACTGCAATTACCGACCTATATTAAGGCCTTTGCGATGCATAAAAAATACACTTTCAGGGCTAGTTGCAATTACCTGGTTTTGTTGATTATAAAGTTTAACTTGTAATGTGTGTTGCCCGCGCTCTACATCTCTTAACGCCAGCGTAGTGGTGTCACTAGGTTCACCAATGGCAACGCCATTTAAAAATAAACCAATGGTAAATCCAGCTTCAAACCGAGGCGCAATCTGAGTTGAAACATATACAGAGCCGGTGTTTTCTCTTATAGCTTGGTTGGGCTCTGGTGATGTAATGCTAATTTTAAACTTTACCGCTGTTTTAGTTGGTGAAGTATCAAGAATATCAGTATTTGTTGCAGGCATGTTGAAGTGTTGGCTAGTGAGTTTTACCTCTTTAGCACCAGGTTGAGGGGTATCTGAAAAAACCAGTACACCATTTTTATCTTTCCATGCGTAAATTTTTTTATTATTCGCATGGCTATTAAGGCTTAATATTAAAGCTATTAATAGCAATAAAACCTTACCTATCATCCTGCTAACCTGCATTGTTAAAACATACTTTACTTTAGTGTAGAACCGTTAAATTTACCATAAAAAAAGCCCGCAGAGCGGGCTTAAAACACACATTATTTATCGGTTAATAAATTAACAGCTGTAGTACATTTCAAACTCAACTGGGTGAGTTGTCATGTTAAGTTTTTCAACTTCTTTTGACTTAAGTGCAATGTAAGCATCGATTAGGTCGTTAGTAAATACGCCACCTTGGTTTAAGAACTCACGGTCTGCATCTAATGCCGCTAGTGCTTCATCTAATGAGGCTGCCACTGTTGGAATTTCTGCTGCTTCTTCAGCTGGTAAGTCGTATAAATCCTTATCCATCGCATCGCCAGGGTGAATTTTGTTTTTAATTCCGTCAAGGCCAGCCATAAGCATTGCTGAGAATGCAAGATATGGGTTAGCAGTTGGATCTGGGAAGCGCACTTCAATACGACGACCTTTTGCAGATGGAACCACTGGAATACGAATTGATGCTGAACGGTTACGTGCAGAGTATGCAAGCATTACCGGTGCTTCAAAGCCGGGTACTAAACGTTTGTACGAGTTAGTTGACGCGTTAGCAAAAGCGTTGATTGCTTTAGCATGTTTGATGATACCACCAATGTAGTAAAGCGCGTCTTCAGAAAGACCGCCGTACTTATCACCTGCGAATAAGTTTACGCCGTCTTTAGCTAAAGACTGGTGACAGTGCATACCTGAACCGTTATCGCCAACAACAGGCTTAGGCATAAAGGTTGCTGTCTTTCCGTATAAATGAGCCATGTTGTGTATAACATATTTCATTTCTTGGATTTCGTCTGCTTTTAATACCATAGTGTTAAAACGAGTTGCGATTTCATTCTGACCGGCAGTCGCCACTTCGTGGTGATGTGCTTCAACAACTTGCCCTAGCTCTTCAAGAACTAAACACGTTGCAGAACGCCAATCTTGGAAATCATCAACAGGTGCAACTGGGAAGTAACCGCCTTTAACACCTGGACGGTGGCCTGTGTTGCCATCTGCATATTCTTTATCTGAGTTCCAAGCTGCTTGCTTAGAATCAATTTTATACATTGAGCCTGACATGTCAGACTTGTATTTAACGTCGTCAAATACGAAAAACTCTGGCTCTGGACCAAATAAAACGGTATCAGCAATACCAGTAGAGCGCATGTACTCTTCAGCGCGTTTAGCTACTGAGCGTGGGTCGCGCTCATAACCTTGTAATGTAGAAGGCTCAACCACGTCACAACGAACGATTAGCGTTGTTTCTTCTGTGAAAGGGTCAAGCTTGATTGAATCTGCGTCAGGTAATAACACCATGTCTGATTCATTAATGCCTTTCCAGCCAGCAATTGAAGAACCGTCGAACATTTTTCCATCTTCAAAAAAGTCTTCATCAACTTGATGATGAGGAATAGAAACATGTTGCTCTTTACCTTTTGTGTCAGTAAAGCGTAAATCAATGAACTTAACGTCATTTTCTTTAATAAAATCTAAAACCGATTGTGACATGTGTCCTCCAACTATTGGGTTTTATTATTGCTGCTTAGATACTTTAAATACTAACAAGCTGATTTTATGCCACTATTATAATCTATTGTTTTTTATGTAAAAATATATAAACAACATAAAGGTGATATAGATTAAGCACTATTTTGGTGCGTAATAATTCCAAAAAGGTGCAACATTTACAGAGTCATAATTGCTTGCAAATTAATCACCTTAGACTAACACAAAGAAAATGCAAAATGCGCAGTAAAGTCGCTTTAAATTAACTCAAAACCACCTTTTGAGATAAATTTATAAAAATTAATCATCAAAATTAATTATTTTAAAACAAAGGGTTAATTATTTTATTGCGAAAGTTTGAAATTTTATTTTGGATAAACTTTCATCCATTCCATTTATAGGGGATAATATGCGCCCTTTTAAATCCTATGCTGGGACATCTCGTGAAAGCGCAGGTGAGTACGTATAGCCCCCTGCAGGATCAATGAGATCAATTTCTCTGAGTGAACATATGAGTATCGAAAAGTTAAGAAATATAGCAATTATCGCCCACGTTGACCACGGTAAAACAACACTGGTTGATAAACTACTTGAGCAATCAGGTACATTAGAAACACGCGGCGGTAATGAAGAGCGCGTGATGGATTCAAACGACATTGAAAAAGAACGTGGTATTACCATTTTAGCGAAAAACACCGCTATATCTTGGAATGATTACCATATCAATATCGTAGATACTCCTGGACACGCCGACTTCGGTGGTGAAGTTGAACGCGTACTTTCGATGGCTGACTCAGTACTACTACTTGTTGACGCTCAAGAAGGCCCAATGCCACAAACGCGTTTCGTAACGCAAAAGGCATTCGCGCAAGGCTTAAAGCCAATCGTTGTTATCAATAAAATTGATAAGCCAGGTGCTCGCCCTGATTGGGTTATGGATCAAATCTTTGATTTATTCGACAACCTAGGCGCAACTGATGAGCAGTTAGATTTTAAAGTAATCTACGCATCAGCAATCAATGGTTGGGCTACATTAGATTTAGACGAAGCATCAGATAACATGGAACCTATGTTTAAGATGATCGTTGACGAAGTATCACCACCGGATGCAGATCCTGAAGGTGACTTCCAAATGCAGATTTCACAGCTTGATTACAACTCTTATAAGGGTGTAATTGGTATTGGTCGTATTAAACGTGGTTCTGTTGCACCTAACCAACAAGTTACGGTTATCAGTGCAGACGGCACAACTCGTAACGGTAAGATTGGTTCAGTACAAAGCTACTTAGGCCTTGAGCGTATTGAAACTGATAAAGCTTACGCTGGTAACATCGTAACAGTAACAGGTTTAGGCGAGCTTAAGATTTCAGATACGCTTTGTTGTCCTAACAACGTTGAAGCATTACCACCATTAAGTGTTGATGAGCCAACAGTAACAATGACGTTCTCTGTAAACAACTCTCCTTTCTGTGGTAAAGAAGGTAAGTTTGTAACATCACGTAATATTCGTGAGCGTTTAGACAAAGAATTAGTACATAACGTAGCACTTCGTGTTGCAGATACAGATAACCCAGATAGCTTCCGTGTATCAGGTCGTGGTGAATTACACCTAGGTATCTTAATCGAGAACATGCGTCGTGAAGGTTACGAGCTTGCTGTATCTCGTCCAGAAGTAATCTTACGTACTGTTGATGGTGTGTTAGAAGAACCGTATGAAACACTTACAATTGACTGTGAAGAAGAGCATCAAGGTTCTATCATGGAGCAAATTGGTCTTCGTAAAGGTGAGCTAACTGACATGGCACCAGATGGTAAAGGCCGTATGCGTATGGACTTTATGATCCCAAGCCGTGGCTTAATCGGTTTTCAAACTGAGTTCATGACATTAACGTCGGGTTCTGGTTTACTTTACCATACGTTCGACCACTACGGTCCGCACAAAGGTGGCGAGCTAGGTGTTCGTAAGAACGGCGTAATGATTGCAAACGCAACTGGTAAAGCACTTACTAACGCATTATTTAACTTACAAGAGCGCGGCCGTTTATTTATCGGTCACGGTGTTGAAGTTTATGAAGGTATGGTTATCGGTATTCATAGCCGTGATAACGACCTTACAGTTAATGCACTTAAAGGTAAGCAACTTACTAACGTTCGTGCATCTGGTACAGATGAAGCACAAACACTAACACCAGCACTTAACTATTCACTTGAGCAAGCGCTTGAGTTTATTGCTGATGATGAGTTAGTAGAAGTAACACCTGAGAACATTCGTATTCGTAAGCGTCATTTAACTGAAAATGAGCGTAAACGTGCGGGTCGTGCTCCTAAGTCATAATCTATTAATTTAGAATAATGATTTTAAAAGCCGCTGTATTGCAAAATACAGCGGCTTTTTTGTTTTTAAAGTAAGAGAAGCTTTCAGTTTTTAGTTATCAGTATTGAGCTCTAAAAGCGCAGCGCCTCTTACCCTCTTTGTAAAAAATTCACTTAAAAATATTTACACAAAGAGAAGAGAATGAGAAGTAAAAGAGTAAGAGCTAAAGTAACTGATAATGCAAAGCTACGTGCCTGTTGATAAGATATTTTTTGGGTTTTTCTTTCTAAAGTTATTACTAATAATATAAATTTATTTCATGTAGACAACTAGTTAAAGCTGGATGCTTTCACCTTCATTTAAAATATGCAGGAGGATTTTCGAGTCCATTTTTTTGTGCATATACAATAAACGCAGTAAGGCTGAATGGCTAGTGTGGTCGCCCATTTTCCATGATGAGTTACCGTATCCCCAAGGTATCATTATTTTACAGTTAAGTTCTTGTGCTGCTGTTAGAGCGTCTTCTGGGGTTGTATGAACGTAACGATACCATTTAGGGTTGTCTTCGCTGTAGTAAGAAGCTATAGGCATTAAGCACACATCAATATCGCCATATTTTTGCTGTATATCGCTGAAGTGTTTTGAATAGCCAGTGTCGCCTGCAAAAAATAAGGAGCTGCCATTTTGTTCAAGTAGCCAGCCATTCCATAAGTCTTTATCGTTGTCTTCGTAAATAAAGGGCACTAATACACGACTGCTAAAGTGATGAGCAGGCAAGGCATGGATAGCTAAATCGCCAATATTTGTTTTTGCATACCACGCCATTTCACTAATATTAAACCCGCCTGTGGGGAAGTTGTCGGCCATGCCTAGTGGTGTTAAGTAGCGAGGTTTATTACCGATCTCTTCTATATCTGCTTTATTAAAGTGATCGTAATGAATATGCGAGTACATCACAGCGTCTAAGTTTTTCAGTTCACTATCTGTGAGCCAATCGCCGGGCTGTCGGTAAAACCCAGAGGCTAGTCTAAATGCTAAATCTACAGGTGAGTCAAACTGCTCTTTTACAGGATCGAGTAACACTTGCTGTCCGTTAGGCGTGCGGATCATAAACCCAGCGTGTCCCAGCCAGCGTAAGCTAAAGCCAGTATTTAAATTCATAGGCTGTTGCTCACCAATAAATTGGCAGTTTTCGCTGTCTTTTTCGCATTGTAATTTAGGGCTAGTTGGGTAGCAGTTGCTTTCACAGGTAGTCGGGTAAGTTTTTTTCCCGGGGTAGAGATTATGAAAGCGTCCTTCTCGCTCGCCATCTTTATGTAGCGGGGTAATGGTTTGCTCCCCTGCAATAACTTCAACATAGTTAGCTGTTTGGCAGGCGCTGAGCATTGTGCATGCAAGTATTAGGGTGATAGCTTTAAACTTCATTTTACTGTTCTAATTATTATTTTGTAAAAGTATAACAACAACAGCGGATTAACGAAGAGCTTAAAGGTAACAAAAAGTAACAATAAAAAAGCCTACAGTTTAGTAGGCTTATTAAACGGACTTATAGTAATTAGCCCACGGTATTCATTTGCTCAATAAATTTATTTGAGTCTTCAATCGACTTATTCATGTCATTCATGAGTAACTGAATATCACGCTTAAGGTTAGTAAACTCACCTTTTATAGCGGCTACCGCTTGTGCGTTTAAGTTATGTTTTAAGTAAAGCACGTTATCTTGTAAAGACGATAATACTGGCTCCATTTTGCTCTCAGCGCTGCGCATTGAGCGAAGTAATTGGCTAAATTGGCGCTGAGTTGCAGCTAGTTTTTTACTGCTTTGACGCTTAAGTGAGGCGCTTTTGTATTGCTCTAACTCATCGCTCCACTCATCAAACAACGCATCAGCAACATCTTCTACTTTATTTATGTTACTTGATACTTCATTTGCCGCCGCTAAGCTCGACTCGTAATCGTCATTAAGTTGATTGTAAGCGTCTTGCAACTCACCACCATCGAAATTAATTAAAGTAGTTAGACGCTCGAGTGCTGATTGAAATTCTTCTTGCGACTCTTGTTGTGAGTCTTTCGTTTCTTCAACGCGATCAATAAGGATGTCACGTTTATGGACACCTACTTTTTCCATTGCCGAATAATAAGCCGACTGACAACCTGAAAGCATCAGCATTAACGAGAGTATGGCTGTCCCTAATAATGTTTGTTTTTTCATCTGAATTCCTATTTACGAGTGTTAATGCTGTAAATTATGGCCTTGATTGTTATTATAATCAAAAGCTCACCAACAAAGTTAATTGTATGAATGATAAGCTCTCTCATTATAAACAGCAAGCTAAGGTGTTTCTAAAACAGCAACCAGGCTGGTGGATGCAATATTTCAATCGCTGTATAGACGATCAAATAACCATTAATGCAGGGTATTTAGCATACGTTACCTTGTTGTCGTTGGTTCCGTTGATAGCGGTGGGTGTGGCAATCTTCTCTGCTTTTCCGGGGTTTGAATCGACCCGTTTAGCCATTGAAAGTTTTTTATTTACTAACTTTGTGCCGACTTCTTCCGATGTTATTAAAGAACATATTAGCTCGTTTGCTGGTAATGCTAATCAAATGACGGCGGTAGGTATTGGTTTTTTGGCAGCCATTGCCTTGCTACTTATTCGTAATGTAGATGCCACACTAAACCGTATTTGGCGAGTAAAGAAAAAACGCCCAATGATGATATCCTTTGCTGTGTATTGGATGGTACTGAGCTTGGGACCTGTACTACTGGGTGCGAGTATTGGTGTCACCTCTTATATTGTGTCACTAGTGTCGTTTGCTGATCAGGGGATCCCTGGGTTTAGTGGTTTTTTATTAAAACTACTCCCTTATGCTATTTCTATGGCAGGTTTTATCATGCTGTATACCTTAGTGCCGAATACGCGAGTTTCATTTAGGGCCGCTATTCCTGGTGCACTGTTTGCTGCAATGTTATTTGAGTTAACCAAAAAAGGCTTTGCTTTATACATTAGCCATTTTCCATCATACGAAGTGATTTATGGTGCGGTAGCAACCATTCCTATTTTGTTTGTATGGGTATACTTGTCGTGGGTAGTCGTGCTACTAGGTGCTGAATTTACTGTGTGTATTAACATGCAACATTACAATAAAAAAGAGCAACAAGCAGAGGGTAGTGAATAAATGCAAGGACTAATTCAACGGGTAACACACGCTAACGTAGCAATAGAAAAACAGATTGTTGGCGAAATAAAGCAAGGTATTGTATTACTGCTTGGTGTTGAAAAAGAAGATGATGAGCGTGTTGCTGATAAACTATTGCACAAAGTCAGTAATTATCGAATTTTTAGTGATGAAAACGATAAAATGAACCTCAGTCTTAAAGACATACAAGGCGAGCTATTAGTCATATCGCAATTTACACTTGCAGCTAATACCAAAAAAGGCATGCGTCCTAGTTTTTCATCGGCAGCCACACCAGATCAAGCGCAAGCATTATATAATTACTTTGTTGAGCAGGCTAAATTACTCGGTATAAAGGTCGCTACCGGTGTATTTGCAGCCGATATGCAGGTTAGTTTATGTAACGACGGTCCGGTTACCTTTAATTTAACCGCTTAAAGTGTTTTTTCTACAACCACAATGTGATTCACAAATCCGGTGATCTTTTTAATACTAACGGCTCCCCCAAACACGCGCTTAAGCACAAGTTGTAGCTGCGTAAGTTGGGAGCTATGTTGCGATAAAAAGTTAATAAATAAGATGCCCCGCTGAGCAAGCGCCTCATAAATTGTTTGATAAAAACATAAATCAAATAAGAATCTAGGGGCGTCTAGTTCACTAAATAAATCTAAAATAATCCAATCTATATTCACCGCTGACTTTAAAACTGTTTGTGCGTCTTCACAGTAAATTTGGCCCTGTTCATTAAGGGCAAAAAAATCTTGATAACAGTCAATTATATGAGGGTTTTTTTCTACTGAAGTCAGCTGTACTCGAGGGTACTGTTTTAACAGGTAGTTGCGTATAGCACCACCACCTAAACCGAGCTCAAGTATTTTTTTAGGCGCTGGTCGTTGCTGCCAAACTGTTGCTAAATAGGCAAGGTGAGGAAACAGTAATACTTGTGGACTCCGGGTTAAAATAACTGATTGCAAGGTGTTGTTAATAAGCAGCCAGCGCAGCTGTTGATGCTCTCGAACTTGTATATTTATGCCATGTTGATTATGCCAATAAAGTAACTGGCCTAGCGATGAACTATGCTCAATAAAGTGCCTGCTGATCAGGCCACTGCTACCATGGATATATTTATTCATGGTATTGAGCATAAACCAGCAGTGGTAAAGCGCAATCGATTTTGTCATTAATTTTTTACAGTCATTTATAGGAAACCAAAGTCGTATTTGCAGTTTTACCCAGATCGAGTATGGTGTTTTTCACAAAATGCACAGCGTAATATTTTTACATTTTTAATTTATGGAGTCTGTATGTTTCAAGTGAGCACCCCTCAAAGTAGTGAAGACTGGCAAGCCTATTATCAATTACGCTGGCAAGTTTTACGTGCACCATGGGGCGAACCTCGTGGTTCTGAGCAAGACGATTTAGAGCAAGAAGCTGAACACCGCTTTATTAAAAATAAAGCAGGTGAAGTACTGGGTGTGGCGCGTTTGCACTTTAATAATCAGCAACAAGCTCAAGTACGTTATATGGCGGTTGCAGAGGGTAACCGTAATCAACATATTGGCAGTCGCTTATTACATGAGCTAGAAAAAATAGCGTGGAATCAAGATGCTGATGAATTAGTGCTGTTTGCACGCGAACGTGCCCTGGAATTTTATCAGCGCCATGGCTACGAAAACAAAGAAAAGGCGCATTTAGCCTATGGTGATGTTCAGCATTATAAAATGGTTAAGCTTAAGCCGAGTGAACCAGGTTGGTTTCGCCACCCTAATTGGACTCAAGTACTGCAAAATACATGGCGCGAATCAATCCCTATTAGTGATGCAATGGGGATAAAAGTAGAAAGCTACACTGATTGGCAATTTACTACTCGTGCAGATTTAAATGCTAACTTAAACTTACACAACACCATGTTTGCAGGCTCTATTTATAGCCTAGCTACACTAACGGGTTGGGGAGCAACGTACTTAGCATTAAAAGAAGCCGGACTTGAGGGTAATATAGTGTTAGCCGATGCTAATATTAAATATTTAAAACCACTGAATACCGACCCTAAAGGCTGTGTTGATATTCAAACCTGCAAAGGTAACTTAATAGAGTTACAAGAGGCGGGTAAGGCGAGCTATTTAGTGCCAGTAACCATTTTTGATGGTGATCAAATAGTTGCTCAGTTTGAAGGGCAGTTTGTGGTTAAAAAGTAATAAGAATAAACGAAAAAGCCAAGCGAGTTGCTTGGCTTTTTTATTAGCGGTTATTACAGTAAGTCAGTCAGTAATATACCGACACCAAAGCGTTCAATATCGGCGTTATAGTCTATTAAACTCTCACCATAGCCATTAAAGTACTGCGCATAGCCGCGTACTCTTCCCCATAGAGGGAATGACCAATCAAGCTGAATTGCCCCGCGGTTATCTGAATTTAAATTATTACGAGTCATAAAACTAAATTCATGATCGTGAAAGCGATACGCGCCACCAAATTCAAAGTAACCCATGTATTTATAGATATCAGGGTTATCGTCACCTCGTGCATCTAACGGCGCAGGCTTTTCATTTTCAGGAATGCGGTACCAAGGCTTAAAGCTAAATACAAAGCCGTCATTTTCCCAAATGAAATCGGCATAAATACGGTTCCAAGAACGCGAGTTTGGCTGACTACGGCCATTAGATTGATGCGAAATACCAATGGCTATTGCCATTTCATCGCCCCATAAAACGTTTTCAGGGTCTAAGTAATTAATCCAGAAAATTTCTGGCTCGTAATTAGTTTCTCGAAAGGGAGAAGAAATATCGTCGTTGTATACTTGCCAGTATGACTGCAGTGTAAAGCCAAAAAATATAGCTTGGTCTGAGTCGGCAAACTCATCATACAAAGGTACTTTAATTGATAACTGATATTTAGCTTCTAGGTTATCGAGAGGGTCGCCATCTTTTTTATCGGTTAATTCTGCAAATCCATCAAACGGACGAGTGTTTGGGTTCGACATATATGAAACCGGTAAAATATAATTACGTTTATGCGGCGTAATTACATTACGATTCTTTTTGCCAACCGCTTCACGGGCTTGGCGTTTATCGATAGCTGTTAGCTGCTTGCTTTCTTCAACTGCAGAGCATTTTTCGCGCAATTGATCGAGGGTTTGCTTACCGTCTCCACCTATCACTTCATTTAATATACATTGTTTAACCAGCTCAAGTTCATTGTTTTGCTCGTTTTTTGCTGTTTCTTCAGCAATAACAGCAGTACTTAGTAATGTTGAGAGTAGTATCCAGTGGCGCCAACTCATTATAATTCCTTTGTAAGTGAGGGAAGTAACAGATTTGTTGTGATTATAACGCATTTTTAACACGTATACGGTGAATTTGTCCTGAACTTTAATAAAGCAAAAAGAAAAGCGACCTAAGTCGCTTTTACTGGATAACTAGCTAATAGCTCGCTAGTTAGACTCTCACGCAATGAGAAGGGGTGAGCTAAAGCTCAAAAACGTTTGTAAAAAACTTATAAAGTTCAGTTCCTTGGTTCACACTAGCTGAGGCAAAATGCAATATCGCAATTGCATCAAGATCAAAGATTAATGTTTGCAGTGGTTGTTCGCTTAGGTAGCGTTCCATTCGCAGTATTTTAGCTATAGGTTCGCCCGCTTTAATGTGCCCACCAAGAGGGGCTAAGTATTCAACCATGCCACCCATAGGTGCATAGTAAGCAATATAATCATTTAGTTGGCAGCCATACCTTGTCATCACCTTTGGCTTGTAGGAGGCATCAACAAATACTTTCTTATGATTTAAATAACTTAAAATACTATTGGCATCGTCTAGTGCCGCGCTTAAATCTATTTTTTCTTGGCTTCCTAGCTCTACCGTAAAGGCTTCAACTTGTACGTTAAAATTTCGGCCTTGCTGAGCAAGTTGCTCGCTAAGTTGCCACCATGGACAAAAGCTCGCTTCATCCATTGCCCCATCAAAGTCATTAGGGATCACTAGCACATGGGGAATATTAAAGTAACGGGCACTTTCTGTGGCATATTCAGGACAATATAAGTGCTGACTAGAAATAGGGCCAGTGTGTAAATCTAAAACAATATCAGCTTGATGTGCTAGTCTTTGTAAGTTTAGCGCTATGCGTTTACCCGTTGTTAAACGATAGTCTGGGCCATTAAGTTGCTGCTCAACATCATTAATTAACGCGGCTTTAAACGCTGTTTTTAGAGCTGTATCGTCAGCGTCGCAGTATTGCTTTGCAAACTGTGATGCAAGCTGATTATTACAGTGATACATACGATTCCAATTAGTCCCCGTAATAGGATCGAATCGGCCAAGCGTAAATTCGCCCGATTTTTGATTACAGCCAATGGGGTTAGCGTAGGGGACTAAGGTAATGTCACCTTTTAAATTAAGGTTTTTTAGCTGTTCAAGTAGCTGATAAATAACCGCGTTACCTTGTACTTCGGCACCATGCATATTAGCTTGTATATACACACTTGGGCCTGTGCCATCGCCCTTTAAACGATAGACAGGAATAGTCAGTGGTAGGCCATTTGCCACTTCACCAACTACAATATTTTCCTGGCTTATAGCTGTGGTGTTATTCATTTTTATTACCTCAAGTAGTGGCTTGCATCTTCTGCTTGGCGAATACAGTTGATTTCGCCATGGTGTATAACATATTCACCGGCCAGTTCATGGCACAAAAAGTACGGCATACTTTCGGTAAAACCATAAGCACCGCATTGACTAAACACCAGCCAGTCATGTTCATTTAAATCGCTCGGTAATTGATGCTCCCCTAAGCAGTCTAGCGCTGTACATAAAGGTCCGTATAGGCTCATTGCTTGGTTTGCTGCGTTTGAATCTCGTAATAAACGCGCAGGAAAGTCTTGATTAGTAACCGCAGGGCGCAATAAGTGATTAATACCGCCGCTCATAATTACCTGCTGTTGGCCGTAGTTTAATTTGCGCTCAACCACAGGTGTGGCGTAGTGGCCGCATTCGCCAACCGCGTAACGGCCAAGCTCCATCCAAAGCTCCTTAACACCTGCATCGCGTTTAATCTTTGCAAGGGCTGCTATTAATGCATCCCAGCTTAAAGTCGGGTCATTAAGGGTGTAAGGAATACCTAAACCGCCACCTAAATCTAAAATATTCAGGTTTATATTTAAATGCTCAGCAAGTTGCCTCAACGGCGTAATCATTTGCGACCACAGATCTGCAAGTTTGTCGCTGCTGAGCATGTTACCCCACTGAAAAATATGTAGGCCATCAAAGCTCAATGCTGTGTAGGCTTTAGTATTGAGCGATTGCCATTCATCGCACCCTAAGCCAAATGGAGTAAGGCTATCACCACCAAGTGGGTTTTTATCACCCTCGGGCCAGCGTAATTGAACACGCAGTAATACTTGCAACTGGCACTGCTGGGCATCGGCTTGTTCGTTTAACCAACGCACCTGATTAAGACTTTCTGCCACAAATATGCGTACACCGCGCTCAATAAAGTGTTTAATTTGGCTTGGGCTTTTAGCAGGGCCCGTGTTGAGCACGCGCTCGCTGCTAATGCCTTGAGCAAGTACTTGCTCAAGTTCGCCTTTACTGGCGACATCAAAGTTAAAACCTGCGTTATCTAAACTTTGTATCACTTTAGATAGGGGATTGGCTTTAACCGCATACCAAAGCTTTACTTCGGTTTGCGCCACTAAATGCGCAAGGTGCGCATCTAGTGAGTCGAGGTCATAGACAAAAAATGGAGTATCGAGTTTACTCGAAAGCTCATCAATAGCGCTTTTAACGGGCGTGCTCAAAAAGGTCATTAACGTAAAACCTCTTCAAGCAATAATGACGCGTCACTTTGCTCGCCCCGGTATTTAACAATTAAGGCACACGACATACTCAAGCCTTGATCACGGGCCCAGTCATTTGACGCAGGGCGAGAGCCTGGGATCACAATCGCGTATTCAGGGATTGCTTCGCCTTTATCAAGCTGACGCTCATTAACGCAGTCATAAACAGGGATGGTTGCAGATAAGCGAACACCTGGGGCAAGTACCGCGCCTTTTTTAACTACCACGCCTTCAACAATCACACAGCCTGCACCGATAAATGCATCGTCTTCTATGACCACAGGGCTTGCGCCAATGGGCTCAAGTACCCCGCCTAATTGTACCGCGGCGCTCAAATGAACATTTTTACCCACTTGCGCACATGAGCCAACCAATGCATGGCTATCTACCATAGTGCCCTCGTCAATGAAGGCGCCAATATTTACGTACGCAGGTGGCATAATAATAGTGCCTTTGGCAACATGTGCACCACGGCGCACACTTGAACCACCTGGCACCATGCGAACGCCTGCTGTGGCTTCAAAGCATTGCGGGGCTAGATTATGTTTATCTACAAAGCCACCAGGAAACTCCATGTTAGTGCCGTTTTTAAATGCCTCTAAAATGCCTTGCTTTACTTCTACGTTAGCGTGCCATTGGCCGTTTTCGTCTTGTGTTGCTGCGCGAACTGCGCCCGTTTCTAAATTATTTAATAGTTCTAACCAGCTCATTATAAAAACCTGTATTTAATGCCAAGATAAAATGGTGTTGTTTGCCGATGAAATGTCATCTGTGTGTGTCAGCTCAAGGTGTGTTAAAGGTGGACGTAAATGCGGACTGCTAATACGCCCTTGTAAATGCATTAACACTTTGACTGGAATAGGGTTTGCTACTGAAAATAAGCTATTGATAGCGCTAGACCACTGGACAAAAAGATTAGGGTGTTGGCCGCTTAAACTGCGCTTTACAAACTCATGGGTTTGCACTGGCCATGCATTGGCTGCAACCGACACTAAACCTTTTGCACCTGCTTGGGCAAAATAAGGCATGAGGGCATCGTCACCACTAAAAATGGCTAGTTCAGGCGCTGCTTGTCGATAGGCTTCAAATTGAGAAATACAGCCACTGGCTTCTTTGAGTGCCCATAAATTTTTATGTTGTTTGAGGTTTTCAATGGTTGCAATGGGAATGCTAACCGCACTACGTCCTGGTACGTTATAAAGCATACAAGGATGAGAACTGGCATTGAGCAGGCTTTCAAACCAATGCGTTTGCCCCACTGCACCGGGTTTGGCGTACAAAGGCGAGCCAAGTAAAAAACCATGAATAGGCAGTTGGTTGCAGTAGTTAACCCATTCAAGCTGCTGCTTTAAGTTACTACCACCGACTGCGACCATAAGCGGGACGCTCGGCTCTAATTGGCAGACATGCTCTACTATGGCTTGCTGCTCTTTTAGGGTCAGGGCTAACCCTTCGCCAGTGCTACCAAGTAATAAAATGCCGTTGTTAGCGGCTTCTTGTTCGGCCACCAAGGTGTCTAAGGTTGCGTAATCAACTAGGCCATTTTGATCAAATGGGGTGATCAGCGCAGTCCATAAATGGAAATTGTTAATATTGAAGTTGTTGATCATCTCTCACGAACTTATAGGGCATTCGTCGAGTTGTTGGCGGGTATTTAGGATGCCTGACTCTTTGAATGTATTTATAATTCGAAGAGCGAATGGGCTTAATTAATAGGGCGCACGGCCTTATTATACTAAGACCAGAAGCTCTCCACCAAATATGTTATTGGTGACAGTCGCTAGGATTCAACCTAGTCGCCCGAAGTAACCTTTCACAAAAAAGTGTTACCTCTCGGCGTTAATTCCCCTCACGTATGCTCAATGGAGTTTGCGCTCCTAACATACGCTACCTGAATAACGCACCTCTTCCAGCCCTTTGCACTTGCTATTGAAAAATCAATTAGCAAATACAATGTAATAGGGTAAGTGTGGCGATTAAACCACTTTAGCCGTCTAGGTGTCAAGTGACTAAATACAGATAGATTCATCCCAATTGACAGTTATTACGTATTGGCTGCTTTTCTCGTACACTAGTACTATTGTCGAAGTAAGGTATTAAGCAGATGGAAAAATTTAGCGATATTTATAAGCGTGCAGTGGAGCGAAAGGGCTCTGAAAAAATGCTTAAGTTGTTACTCTCAAAACCTTTATCAACAAAGCAACTCGTCACATTAAGTGATGATGATTGGCTAGAAGAATTTACTCGGAAAGTTTTTCAAAGTGGTTTTTATTGGTCGGTGATCAACAGTAAGTGGGCCGGATTTAGAGAGGTTTTCTGGGACTTTAGTGTTGAAAAGCTATTGATGATGCCACCAGACATGTTAGAACAAAAAGCCAGTGACGAACGGATTGTGCGCAATTATAAAAAAGTAAAAACCATTACTGATAATGCGTATATGATCCACGAAGTTGCAGAGCAACACGGCGGCTTTAGTGAGTTTATTGCTAACTGGCCAAGTGAAGATATTATTGGCTTGTGGGCGTATTTAAAAAAGCATGGTGCAAGGCTGGGTGGTAATACCGGCCCTTATGCACTGCGCGCCTTAGGAAAAGATACTTTTTTACTTTCAAGAGATGTAGAAAGCTATTTGCGTGCACATAAAATTATAGATGGTGGATTACAAACTAAAAAGTCACTAAGTGCGGCGCAGGCATTCTTTAATGAACTGCAGCAGCAAAGCGGCTTAAGCATGCAAGAGCTAAGCTTAATTGTCGCTTATGGTGTCGGCGACAATCGCGTAGGTATCAGCCAAAAACAATAGGATTAAACATGAAATTAGTGCCAAGGTATACCGACATTGGTGAGGGATTTGCTATTAGCGATCATCCAGCCAAGGTGACAGCGCCACAGTTATTGTTATGGAATGAGCCCTTAGCTGAGCAATTTAATATACAAGTGGATGCAGATTCTCGAGCAAATATATTCAGTGGAAATGAACCTCAAGCAGTTTCTGCAGTTGCATTAGGGTATTCGGGTCATCAGTTTGGTCATTTTTCTCCACGCTTAGGTGACGGACGAGCGCATTTACTTGGCGCGATTAGTGATGATAAAAACCAGCTTTGGGATTTGCAATTAAAAGGCGCTGGCGCTACGCCATTCTCGCGTGGTGGAGATGGGCGCTGTGCATTAGGTCCCGCCATTCGCGAGTACGTAATGAGCGAAGCAATGCATGCGCTTGGCATTCCAACAACGCGTTGTTTAGCCGTGGTTGGTAGTGGTGAAACTGTTTATCGTAACCCGCCTCAACCTGGCGCTATTGTAACGCGACTCGCGAGTAGTCATATTCGAGTTGGCTCATTTCAATATTTAGCTACCCAAGGCGATTTGACCAGTCTAAAAAACTTAGCCGATTTAGCCATTCAAAGACATTACCCTGAAATTAATAGCACTGGCGCCCAGCGATACTTGGATTTTCTAGCCGCAGTGATAACCAATCAAGTTAACTTAGTCGTAAGTTGGATGAGGGTGGGGTTTATTCATGGGGTAATGAATACCGACAACACCTTAATTAGTGGTGAAACTATAGATTACGGTCCATGTGCCATGATGAACCAGTTTGATTTTGATACCGTGTTTAGCTCTATTGATAAGCAAGGGCGTTACGCATTTGGTAATCAGCCAAACATGGCGAGTTGGAACTGTGCTCGCTTAGCAGAGAGTCTAATGGCACTAATAAGTGACGACGATGAGCAAGCCGTAGCAATGCTGACACCTATTATTGCAGACTTTTCGACTCAGTTTAATCAGCAATTTAGTGCTATGTGGGTACAAAAGTTAGGGCTAACAATAGCTGATGATAAAGATAATGAGCTGGTGGGAGAGTTACTAGGGCTATTAAAAGAACACCAGCTTGATTATACCAATACTTTTAATGCGTTAACTGAGTCGTTAAATGGGCAAGCTGAAATACCATCAGTACTCGCCTCTTGGGCAGAGAAATGGCAAACGCGAACTAATGAGCACAGCTATCAAGTGATGCGACAAGCCAATCCGGCTGTGATTCCCCGTAATCATATTATTGAAGAGATTATTTCTCAGTACACTACGCATGGGGATAGTGAGCTACTCAGTCGTTTTAGCAAAGTGATGTCGAGCCCTTACACAAGCCATGCGCAGGCCACTGAGTTTCAAACGCCGCCCGAAGATGATAAGAATTATCGTACTTTTTGTGGTACTTAAGTGCTGCTTTTTGCATTTGAAAATGAATATAAAAGGTCATTTTTTACCACGGCGATGTTCATTCATAGAGCAAACTATGAGCGGGTGATACCATGATACCCATAAAGGTCAGTAATCGTATGGGGTTTAAAGCGATTGTTTGCTTTTTGAACTAGTCTTTGTTCAGTAACATTTTTTATGGGCTAGTTTTATTATCCTAGATATTGGAAAAATATATTTGCGTTAAGTATTGATTAACAAAGGCTCAGTTACTGTATAGGTAAGTTAGAAGGGCTAGCAATGCTTAGCTACATTTTTAGTTGTTAAAATGGGAAGAAAACAATGAAATTGAAATCACTTACAATTGCCATTGCGTTAGCTGCAACTAGCGCATCAACTTTTGCTGCCGAACAAGAAGGTTTTTACATCGGTGCGTTCGGTGACTACTACGATGCTTCGTGGAAAAACATGCGTGATCAAGCTGGCCTTGACGTTAATGAGTCAACAGGTTGGGGTGCTGAATTAGGTTACCGCTTTAATGATTACTGGAGCGCGCGTTTAGAATACGCAGACCTAGACTTTAATGCACACGACAAAGTACTTAACAACCGCAACGATATTGACGGCGAACGTTACGGTATCGATGCGCTTTACCACTTTGGCGGCGGTCCTTTTTACGGTTTATTCGGTCTGAAAGATATTGATGTTGTTGATGACAACACGTTTGTAAATGCAGGTGTAGGTTACCGACACTTTGTTACAGACAACTTCTTTGTAAATGCTGAAACCAGTGTTTACCAAGGTTTAGATAAAGGCTACACAGATGTTGGCGCAAAGTTAGGTATTAACTACTTCTTTGGCCAGAAATCAGCACCAGTAGCACCAGTTGAGCCTGCTCCTGAGCCTGTAGTTGAAGCTGCAGTAGTTGCTCCTCTAGATAGTGACAACGACGGCGTGATTGATGCTAATGACAAATGCGCCAACACACCAGTAACAGATGCAGTTGATAGTGACGGGTGCACTTTATACGAAGAGTCTAAAGTAACTACTAAGCTATTAGTCACTTTCCCACATGACTCAGCCATTGTTAAACAAAGATATTTTGATGATATAGCTGCGGTATCAAAATTCATGAAAGAGTATACAGATACAACTGTATTACTTGAGGGTCATGCTTCAGCAGTGGGTGATGCTGGCTACAATAAAAAGCTTTCTCAAAAGCGTGCAGACGATGTTGCCGATGAGTTAGTAAAAGATGGTATTTCAAGAGAGCGTATCAGTACGATAGGTTATGGTGAGGAGCGTCTTGTAAATAAAGCGAATACGGCAGAAGCGCATGCAGAAAACCGCCGCGTTGAAGCGCATATATCAACCGTTGAACGCGTAAAAGTTAAACGTAAATAGTACTACTACTTTACAAACAACCCAGCTTAGGCTGGGTTTTTTTATGGCTGTTAATAAGTATTCATGAAAGTTGACTTTATGAAATTCACTATTCATATTATTAATAATCGGTATAACTAGCTGCCTAAGTGGATGGATTTTAATCTATGCATAAAAGCTTTATAATTGAGCGTTAGAATACTATAAGTATTGGGTTATGGTTTGTTTTATAAACACTTCCGAATACTTTCACGTCACCAAGAGGGCAATACTGTGCTACAAGAATATCGTAAACACGTAGAAGAACGTGCCGCGTTAGGTATCGTACCAGCGCCATTAGATGCTCAGCAAACGGCTGATCTTATCGAGCTAATTAAAACCCCACCTGCAGGTGAAGAAGAGTTTGTACTAGAACTACTAATCAATCGTGTACCGCCGGGTGTCGATGATGCAGCCTATATTAAAGCTGGTTTTTTAGCGGCAGTTGCAAAAGGTGAAGCCGTTTCTCCACTTCTCTCTAAAGAAAAAGCAGCTGAATTGCTTGGTACTATGCTTGGTGGCTACAATATCGCGCCAATGGTTGACCTACTTGATGACGAAGCGTTAGCGCCAATCGTAGTTAAGGGCCTTTCAAACACATTATTAATGTTTGATGCGTTTTACGATGTAGAAGAAAAAGCAAAAGCAGGTAATACATACGCCAAACAAATCATTGAGTCTTGGGCTGCCGCAGAATGGTTTACTAATAAGCCAGCTGTTGCTGAAAAGATCTCGGTTACTGTATTTAAAGTCACGGGTGAGACAAACACGGATGACTTATCACCAGCTCCAGATGCATGGTCACGTCCTGATATTCCACTTCACGCACTAGCGATGCTTAAAACAGAACGTGATGGTATTAATCCTGACAAAAACGGTGAAGTAGGTCCTGTCACTCAACTTGAAGAATTAAAAACTAAAGGCTTACCACTTGCTTACGTAGGTGATGTTGTTGGTACGGGATCTTCACGTAAATCTGCTACTAACTCTGTGCTTTGGTTTATGGGTGCTGATATCCCATTTGTCCCAAATAAGCGCGTAGGTGGTGTCTGTTTAGGTAACAAGATTGCGCCTATCTTTTTCAATACAATGGAAGACTCGGGTGCATTACCAATCGAATTAAATGTTGATGAATTCAACATGGGTGACCAAATCGACATTTACCCTTATGAAGGGGTTGTTAAACGTCACGGTACTGATGACGTGATCTCTACGTTCACACTTAAATCAGACGTCATTCTTGATGAGGTTCGTGCTGGTGGTCGTATTCCACTGATCATTGGTCGCGGTCTTACAGACAAAGCACGTACATCACTGGGTTTAGGTGCAACTGACGTATTTAAAGTACCAGCAGTTACTGAAGTGTCAGATAAAGGCTTTACGCTTGCGCAAAAAATGGTGGGTAAAGCATGTAATGTTGCCGGTATTCGCCCAGGCCAATACTGTGAACCAAAAATGACCACGGTTGGCTCGCAAGATACCACGGGTCCTATGACACGTGATGAGCTTAAAGACTTAGCCTGTTTAGGCTTCTCTGCAGATTTAACCATGCAGTCTTTCTGTCATACATCGGCTTACCCTAAACCAATTGACGTAAATACGCATCATACACTTCCTGATTTCATCATGAACCGTGGCGGTGTATCGCTTCGTCCTGGTGATGGTGTAATTCACTCATGGTTGAACCGTATGTTATTACCAGACACCGTAGGTACCGGTGGTGATTCACACACTCGTTTCCCATTAGGTATTTCATTCCCAGCGGGTTCAGGTGCAGTCGCATTTGCAGCAGCAACAGGCGTTATGCCACTTGATATGCCTGAATCGATTTTGGTTCGTTTTAAAGGTGAAATGCAGCCTGGTATCACGTTGCGTGACCTCGTTCATGCCATCCCTTACTACGGTATTAAAGAAGGGCTATTAACGGTTGAGAAGAAAGGTAAAATCAACGAGTTCTCTGGTCGTATACTAGAAATTGAAGGAGTTGAGCACTTAACTGTTGAGCAAGCATTTGAACTATCAGATGCATCAGCAGAGCGCTCAGCAGCAGGTTGTACTGTTAAGCTTTCTAAAGAGTCGATCAGCGAATACCTTGAGTCTAACATTGTTATGCTTAAGTGGATGATTTCTGAAGGCTACGGTGATGTACGTACGATTGAGCGCCGCATTACAGCAATGCAAGAATGGCTAGCTAACCCAGAACTAATGGAAGCGGATAAAGATGCTGAGTACAAGCATGTGCTTGAAATCGACTTAGCTGACATTAAAGAGCCGGTACTTTGTGCGCCAAATGATCCAGATGATGCGCGTTTACTATCTGATGTAACAGGCGAGAAAATCGATGAAGTATTTATCGGTTCTTGTATGACTAACATTGGTCACTTCCGCGCCGCGGGTAAATTACTCGATGGTTTTACAGGTCGTATTCCAACACAGCTTTGGGTTGCACCACCAACGAAGATGGACAAAGACCAGCTTACGGACGAAGGTTACTACGGTATCTTTGGTCGTGTTGGAGCACGTATTGAAACGCCTGGGTGTTCACTGTGTATGGGTAACCAAGCACGTGTTGCAGATAAAGCAACGGTTGTGTCTACCTCAACACGTAATTTCCCTAACCGTTTAGGTACAGGCGCAAATGTGTTTTTAGCTTCAGCAGAGCTGGCAGCAGTAGCGGCAATTTTAGGTAAATTACCTACTCCGGCTGAGTACCAAGAATATGCAGCGAAAATCAATGCAACGGCAGCAGATACCTACCGTTACTTGAACTTCCACCGTATGCCTCAGTACACTAAAAAAGCAGACAACGTAATTATTCAGCAAGCTGTATAATTAATAGAGTTTGAATGAAAAGCCCGCTTCGGCGGGTTTTTTATCGTTTAAATTTAATTTGGATTATTCATGCTTTAATAATCTTATATTGAATTAAATTTAATTATTTTTTGCTTTTGAGTTGGATAATAAAGCAAAAAATCCTCGCTATATGCATTAAAATCCCTGCCAATATTATCATTATTATAAGCAGGATTTTATGACCGCATTAAACAACCAGAATTTACTGCAACTTCGTTTTATTAACCAAGCCAACATTGATTTGGTTAAGCCTTCTTTTGATAACTTACCTGCAAACCCATATGCAGATGGTGCGTTTCGCAAACGCCGTTATTCAGTAGTTAAACTACAAAATGGTGAGCTCAACCTTCAAGCGACTAAAGCGTTTGTGCAAGACGATTCAATTAATACCTTTCAAGGTAATGTTGAACGTACTTACGAAAATTTAGAGCAAAGCTTGCTTGAGTCTGAGGGTATGAAAAATATTGTTAGCGAATTTTGTGCGATTACCGGTATTGATGCAGATCGTGATATTGAAATTCACCAATTTAGAATGCTTGCCATTGATAGCGACACGCCAGCAGCCCCTGAAGGTGTGCATCAAGACGGGTTTGACCATGTATGCGTATGTGGTGTTTCTCATGAAAATTTAGAAGGCGGTGAGCTATTGGTTTATGAAAACCAACAAGCAGAACCGTGTTTTAAAATGGAAATAAAAGACGGCATGTTTGCACTAATTAATGATCGTCAGGTATGGCATAACGCCACGCCAATGAACAAAATTGATGCCAATAAACCAGGTTACCTGGATTGTTTTGTACTAACTGCTTAAGAGAAATAAAATGAATTTAATGCAATTGCGCGCGCAATTTCCCGCTTTAATGCAAACGGTTGATGGCAAGTCACCGGTGTTTTTAGATGGACCAGGTGGCTCACAAGTACCACAACCGGTACTCAGTGCCATGACTGCTTATTTAGGGTATTATAATTCAAACTTGGGCGGTGCGTTTTTCTCAAGTGACAAAACGGTTGAACTGATGGCTAATGCGCGTCAAGCGGCGGCTGATTTGTTAAATGCCCCTAGTGCACAAAATATTGTATTTGGCCCTAATATGACCAGCCTTACGTTTAGCTTCAGCCGCGCGATTTCACGCAGTTGGCAAGCAGGCGATGAAATTATTGTGACCAATGCAGATCATTTTTCAAATGTATCGTCTTGGCAGCAAGCCGCTGAAGATAAAGGTGCAGTGGTTAACACAGCGCTAATTAACGAAGCCGATTGCAGTTTAGATATGGCGCATTTTGAAAGCTTATTAAACGCTAACACTAAATTAGTTGCCGTTACGTATGCATCAAATACCACTGGCTCTATTAACGATATTAAACGCATTATAGAGCTTGCGCACAATGTCGGTGCATTGGTGTATGTTGATGCTGTGCATTATGCCCCTCATGAACTAATCGATGTGCAAGCATTAGATTGTGACTTTTTAGCGTGTTCTGCATATAAGTTTTTTGGTCCGCACTTAGGTATGGTATACGGTAAAGCTTCGCACTTAGAAGGGTTTACACCTTATAAAGTAGAGCCAGCGAAAGATATTGCTCCTGGTCGTTGGGAAACTGGTACCCAAAGTTTTGAAGCACTAGCGGGCTTTATTGCGGCGGTTGATTACATTGCGGCAATTAGCGAACTTGATGACAGTCACTCACGCCGAGAAAAACTGCGTGTTGCGTTTGAAAAAACGAAACAACACGAGATGGCGCTGAGTGAATACTTTTTAACACGTCTGGTTAATTACCCGCGTATTAAATTGTTTGGTATTGATGACTTAGCTCGCTTAAGTGAGCGTACCCCTACGTTTGCACTGACCTTTGAAGGGTTAGAGCCTCGCCAAGTATCTGAATTTTTGGGCAAACAGCATGTATGTGTATGGGATGGTAATTTTTACGCCCAAGGTTTATGCAAACAACTGGGTGTGCTTGATAAGGGCGGCGTAGTACGCATTGGTTGCATGCACTACAACACCCTAGAAGAAATGGACACGCTATTTAATTTGTTTGATGAGCTACTAGGTTAATCCCTTATTTATTCAATACTTTTTAAAGCCATAAGTAAAAATTACTTATGGCTTTTTTATTGGCTGATTACCTAGCTTTGTGGCGTTCCATATATTTGCTCTGCTCGATTAAACAAAACCCATGAGGTTAAAATATACTTATCATTTGATACTGGCTTATTGCCTCTATGTGTATGCGTGAAATATCCTGGAGCAACCACCATGCTGCCTTTTTTAGGGGCTATTTTACGATTTTGATAATAAAACTCGGTTTCTCCGCCTTCTTCAACATCATTTAAATAAAACATAAATAACAATACCCGGTGCAGGGCTTCATTATGTTGTAACTGCGGATACACCTCACTATGCCAATACGGATAGCCCCCTTTATTGACATCATATTTTTGTGCTTGAATATTACCGAGCCTAAAAATTTGCTGCACCAATAAAGGAAGTTGTGGTTTACCTACTTCGTCATAATTGGCATGAGTTAAATCTACCGGCTGACCTGTTTTTGGGTGATACACTTTTAAGCCAAATGCCCCAATCATCATAAAAATATGTTCTTCAATGTATTTAAAAACATACTGTGCAGTGGTTTGTTGAATATGTTTTAATTGTTCTGCGTATTCAGGATGATTGTTTAAGTGCAGGTCGTGGCTATCTTTTTTATTAAGATCAACGCCGCCCGATGTCATCCCTTGTTTAATATGCGGGCTTTGAGAAAAGGTAGTGATAAAGTTATCACAAAAGTCACTGCTGAGCGCGTTGTCATACACGCGGATAAAGTCCGTCATGAGTTACCTGTTTAATTATTATGGATTATTATGTTTACTGAAAAAGTGATGCCGCGCTTTAGCGAAACGGATGCACTCGGACACATCAACAATACCGTACTCCCAGTTTGGTTTGAAGCAGCCCGAGTACCTATTTTTAAATTTTTTACTCCTGATCTTAATCCTCACAACTGGAAGTTAATTATTGCTAAGGTTGAAGTGTCGTTTGTTGGCGAGTTATTTTATGCCCATGAGGTGACAATTAACACCAGCATAGAGCAGATTGGTAATAGCTCATTTGTGATCCGCCAAGAAGCCTGGCAGCAAGATAAGTGCTGTGCAATTGGTAAAACTGTCATGGTGCGATACGACTTTGCCAGCAAAACAAAGCAAACGCTTTCGGCTGATGAAAAAGCCGCATTAACACAGCACATTGTTGCAACGAGTTAATCGCAGTTTAGCTGTGGCAAGCAGGATGTTTAGTTAAATATTGCGCCAGAGCAATGACTTGTTTTTCAGTAAAGCGTAGTCCGAGCTTAGTTCTGCGCCACAATATATCTGCGCTGCTTTTTGCCCATTCATGGTTTACTAAGTAATCAACTTCTTTTGCATATAAGCCATGGCCAAAGTGATAACCTAAATCGCCGATTGCTTGGCTTTTACCCAATAATTGATAACTAAGCGTACCATAGCTGCGAGCCATACGTTTTAAGGTGTCGATTGGCAGCCAAGGATAGCTGCTTTCTAACTGTGCGATAAGGTATGCTTGGTTACTAAAGTCGCCACCTGGTAAAGGGGTGTCTTTCGTCCACGAGCGACTCAATTTTGGGTAAAGGGGCGCTAATTTATTAACGGCATTTTCTGCAAGCTTTCTATAGGTGGTAATTTTGCCACCAAATACGCTTAATAATGGGGCGTGATCAGCTTCATTATTTAATATCAGTTTGTAATCGCGGGTGACCGCTTGGGCATCTGTTGATTTGTCATCTAACAGCGGGCGCACGCCACTAAACGTGTGCACAATATCCGCTTTGCTTATTGGCTTTTTAAAGTAATGATTAGTAATACTGATCAGGTATTCGATTTCTTGCTCACTAATTTTTACATCAGCAATATCGCCGGAATAATCTTCATCAGTGGTGCCAATTAGTGAGTAATCTTGCTCATAAGGAATCACAAATACAATGCGGTTATCTTCATTTTGTAAAATATAGGCAACTGGCTGGCTATGAATTCGAGGCACCACAATGTGACTGCCTTTTACAAGGCGAACAGTATGTGGTGTGGGCTGGGTAAATACATCTTCAAATAATGACGCGACCCAAGGGCCTGCAGCATTTACAACACTTTTAGCCTTAATATTTAGGTGTTGCTTGCTAGCTTGCTGCTCTAAAATTACATTCCAATAGTTTGCGTTACGGGTGGCTTTAATACAGCGCGTGCGTGTTGCAATTGTGGCGCCCAAATTATGCGCTGCTTGTGCGTTTAAAATCACTAAGCGCGCGTCATCAACCCAGCAGTCTGCGTATTCAAAGCCTTGGGTGACGCTGCTGTTAAGTACGCTATCGCTGTTAAACTCAATCGCCTTTGAAGGGGGTAAAGTATTACGCCAGGCTAGATGGTCATAAATAAATAACCCCATGCGAATCATCCATGGCGAACGCAAATGTGCTTGGTGCGGCAGTCGAAAAGACAGTGGCCACATAATATGCGGTGCTTTTTTTAACAGTACTTCACGCTCACGCAAGGCCTCTCTTACCAATCTAAATTGATAATTCTCTAAATAGCGAAGCCCGCCATGAATAAGTTTGCTGCTATTAGAAGAGGTAGCAGAGGCTAAATCGTTCTGCTCACATAAGAGTACTTTTAAGCCACGACCACTAGCATCGGCTGCAATGCCAGCGCCGTTAATACCACCGCCAATAATGAGTAAGTCATATTCGTTGTCGTGTGCGCTCATAGATTTCCCTGTGTTTAGTCACTCTCGTCGTCAGTACTATTAGAAAGTCTAACTTGTGCAATGCAATGTAGCCACTTTGCGTATAAATCGTTGCGCTCTTCACTGCTCATGGTTGGTTCAAAGCGACGATCGCTTTTCCACATGTTGGCAAGCTGCGCAGTTGATTCATACACCCCAGTTTGCAGCCCTGCTAAGTAGGCAACCCCCAATGAAGTGGTTTCGGTTAAGGTTGGGCGTTCAACGCTTGCGCCTAAAATGTTAGCTAAAAATGCCATGGCCCAATTATTGTTTGCCATGCCGCCATCAACCCTTAAAATACTAGGACGAAGCCCGTCACCCTCCATGGCTTTTTGTAAATCTTTGGTTTGATAACCCACCGACTGTAAGGCAGCTGCCACAATAGTACTAATGCCTGAATCTCGGGTTAGGCCTAAAATAGCGCCTCTTGCATTTGCATCCCAATAGGGCGCTCCTAAGCCAGTAAACGAGGGCACTAAAAACACCCCATGATCTAAGGGAACACCTTTGACAAGGGCTTCACTTTCACCTGCGTTTTCTAATAACTTTAGGCCTTCTACTATCCACTGCATGGTGGCACCGGCCATAAAAATGCTGCCTTCAATCGCATAGGTGGGTTTGCCGTTGAGCCGATATGCAAGAGTGGTTAATAAACGATTATTTGATTTTAGTGCTTTATCGCCAGTGTTAAGCATTAAAAAGCAGCCCGTGCCGTAGGTGCTTTTTGCCATACCTTCTTCAAAACAGGCTTGACCAATTAAAGCCGCTTGCTGATCGCCTGCAATACCACAAATAGGAATTTCACTACCGAACAACTCGCCGCTTGTTATCCCAAAATCAGCCGCTGAGTCCATTACCTCAGGCAACATAGCCAGTGGGATATCAAATAAAGCCAGTAATTCTTCATCCCAGCATTGTTGATGAATATTAAACAGTAAAGTTCGTGAGGCATTAGTGGCATCGGTTTTGTGCACTTTACCGTCGGTTAATTGCCACAATAAGTAGGTATCTACCGTGCCAAATGCTAGTTCACCTGCTTGTGCTTGCTCTTTAGCGCCAGTGACGTTATCTAAAATCCAACGAACTTTGGTTGCAGAAAAATAAGGGTCGAGTACTAAACCGGTTTTATCATTCACCATTTTTGTATGCCCAGCATGGCGTAAACTATCGCAATATTCACTGGTGCGTCGGTCTTGCCATACAATCGCGTTATAAATAGGTTGCCCAGTTTTTTTATTCCACACTAAAGTGGTTTCTCGCTGATTAGCAATGCCGATGGCAATTATGTCGGCGGCAGTTACTTGTTGCTGCGCTAAGAGGTTTTTGACGCTGGTTAATACAGTTTGCCAAATATCTACAGGATCGTGTTCAACCCAACCATTTTTTACAAAATGCTGAGGGAAGGTTTGTTGAGCACTCCCTATCACCTGTGCATCTTTGCTATATAAAATAGCCCGAGAGCTTGTCGTTCCTTGATCAATCGAGAGTAAGTATTTAGCCATAAAAAATAACGTTGTTTAATTTAGATAAAGCTAGCTTGTCTTTAAGCTAAACGAATAGCAATGCTTTTGCACCATAATGGTTAAAATTATAGATTAGCAGAGGGTAGGAGAGGGAAATGATAATTAAATTTTGGCGCCTATTATTTAATAGACGCCAAGCAATAGTGATTAATTAGTACTCGTTAATTGTTGATGTAACCAATCTTTTAATACCATTCTGCCGTGCTTTAGCTGCTGCATAGCTTCGTCATCGATAGGTGAGTCTTGTAGTTCAAGTACCCGAATTTCTTTATCGATTTCATTGTATTGTTTTGCTTTAGTAGCAAAGTTTTCATCATTTGCATTGAGTTTTGCAATTGTTTGCGTGTAATCAGGAAAGTCTTTAGTTAATGAATGGTCTTCGCCTAACATAGGTTACTCCTTGTTTATACGTATTTAATGCGCTGTTGGATAATGCAGGTCACTTTACTGATAGACAGTTTGTAACTACTGAATTACTCATATAATAGAGCTTGGGCTGATTTAAAATAAATCAACCATTGCTGATTGTAAGCGAGCTATTTGTATTAGCTGAGCTGCAAAACACTGACACCTGCAAAGCCTTCAGTTAGAATATGCATGCAATAACCATCCGCCTAATTACTTTGAGTACTTTAATACATGCTTTTAATGATCGATAACTACGACTCGTTTACCTACAATTTGGTACAGTATTTTCAACGATTAGATCAAGAAGTGGTAGTAAAACGTAACGACCAAATAACGCTGAGCGAAATTAAACAGTTAAACCCCGACCATATTGTGATTTCTCCAGGCCCTAAAAGCCCAAGTGAAGCGGGAGTGTCGCTATCTGTTGTAGAGCAATTTAAAGGAACTTATCCTATATTAGGTATTTGTTTGGGGCACCAAACTATTGCTCAGGTGCTAGGTGGTAAGGTGGTGCGCGCTAAACAGGTTATGCATGGAAAAACATCGCCAATTTATCACCAGCATCAAGGTATGTTTAAAGGTTTACCAAACCCGCTGACAGTGTGCCGCTACCATTCTTTAATTGTTGAAGCACACTCATTGCCTAAAGAACTAGAAGTAACAGCATGGACACAAAGCAACACTGGGCTGCGTGATGAAATTATGGGATTGTTGCATAATGAGCTTGCACTTGAAGGCGTGCAGTTTCACCCTGAAGCAATTTTGACCGAGCAAGGCTTAGCCTTACTTGATAACTTTTTAACGCGCTTCTAGGCTTATACCTGTAAGCTATTTTCCTTTTTTGCCTTAAGATAGAGTTTATGACCGATACATTGCAGCAACAGCGAATTGTTAACGTGCTACACCAACGAGCGCATGATTTGCTACTGGGTCATAGTTTTGCTAATCAGCAAATAGGCTTTATTCATACCTTAGACCTCAATGACGGTAAACCCGTTAAAAAGCGTACCTTATTAGAAGTTGAAGTGGCCGCTCAGCAAAAGCGTCAACAAAAAAGTACTTCACATCAAAAGTTACAGGCAAAAACAAGTCAAAAATTACATACGGTTATTGAAACCGTGATGGCCAAACGTCTTGAAGACATAGATTTAGTCATCAAAGACACTGTTGGTATAGATGATAATGTGCCCGCTATACTTGATATTCTTGCAACACGCGCGGCATCGGTCGGTCGTTTAGAGCCGCTAATTAACGATTTAAACTGGCTTGGACGAGAGCTGGTTACCTTAGTTAATTTACCTTTTTATCGTAAGCAACGCAGTAAAGGCACTTCAGTCAAAGTAGATACCCCAGCATTGGCATTACGTTATTTAGGCTTAGACAACCTGCAACTGGTAGTGCCTACTTTTGCAGTGCGCCATTGGATGCCAAACAGTACCGCACCATTTCCGCTATTAAAGCGCAGGTTAAAAGATAGCACTATGTCATGTGCTATTGCGGCACAAACTCTAGCGCAGCTTAATGGGTTAAATCCCATGCATGCATTTACCTTAGGCATGTTATTAAATGTGGGGCAAATTGCCTTAGTGCGCTTATACTTAAAAGTGTTTGAGCAAGTATGGCAACGCAAAATACAGCGTGCTCGTGAAGAAGGTGACAAAAACCTACACACTGCGTTGTTGGAGTTAAAACCTGACCCGCTATTTTTAACGACACTGCTGAATGAAAAATCACTGCTTGTTAGCGCCAAGGTGATTGAAACCATGTCATTTAAATACTTACCCTTTAACACTGTAATGCAGCAGTTAGTAAATGGGATAGAAAAAGGCGATAGTTTATTGCCATTATCGCAAGTAATTTTAAAGGCGCGTTGTTACTCTCAGTACTTAAACTTAAAAGAGCACCAGCTTATTGAAGACGATGAATTACAAAGCTGGTTTAGCTATTATAAGTTTACAAAAAAAGAGTTAGAGGCCTTACAAGCAAGTAATTTTACTAATTTGGCACTCCAAATCGATTAAATCTGTTAATTTTTTTGCGACTATTCATTCACTTTAATTCTACTTATTCATGTGCAGTTGGTTTATAAGCGCTATGCTTTTTTCGTTGTAGAGGCGCTCACTAAGGTAAATGTACTTCATTACTAGCTATCAAATAGTTATTCACTATCTATGAAATAATATCTTAAGCCCTTTATTTTAAAGGGGTACATGAAAGTTTTTGAAGAGACATAACCCTAAATTTCTGAAATAATGAGCGCCTGAAAATTGAACCACAACGTAGTTTCAGGCAAATATACAGCTATTATTTTTTGCCGACACATTTGGTTATTAACAATAATCACACCCCTATTCTACTGCTTTGTGATGCACACAATTAAGAGGAAATAAAATGACAGTCAATCGCGAATTATTTGATCACGTAATGGTTCCTAACTACGCACCTTCAAGCGTAATTCCAGTTCGAGGCGAAGGCTCTCGTGTATGGGATCAACAAGGACGAGAGTTTATCGACTTTGCTGGTGGTATTGCCGTTAACTGTCTTGGCCATTGCCATCCTGCATTAGTGGGTGCATTAAAAGAGCAGGGCGAAAAAATTTGGCATTTATCAAATGTAATGACCAATGAGCCAGCACTTCGCTTAGCTAAAAAAATGGTTGATGCGACTTTTGCAGAAAAAGTTTACTTTGCAAACTCAGGCGCAGAAGCAAACGAAGCGGCACTTAAATTAGCGCGTCGTTTTGCGCTTGATAAATTTGGCGCAGAGAAGTCGCAAATTATCGCCTTTAATAAAGGTTTCCACGGTCGTACTTTCTTCACGGTTACTGTAGGCGGTCAAGCGGCTTACTCTGACGGTTTTGGCCCTAAGCCAGGCGACATTGTTCATTGTGACTACAATGACCTTGCCGCATTTGAAGCGTTGATTAGCGATAACACCTGTGCAGTAATGATGGAGCCAATTCAAGGCGAAGGCGGTATTATCTCACCAACTGACGAATTTGCTCAAGGCGTTCGTGATTTATGTACTAAGCACAATGCATTGCTTATTTTTGATGAAGTGCAATCAGGTGTTGGTCGTACGGGTGAGCTATACGCATACCAAGGCTTAAACGTAGTACCTGACATTTTAACTTCAGCAAAAGCACTGGGTGGCGGTTTTCCAATTGGCGCTATGCTAACAACCACTGAGATTGCACAGCATCTTAAAGTAGGTACTCATGGTTCTACTTACGGCGGTAACCCACTAGCCTGTGCAGTTGCAGAAGCCGCATTTGATACAGTGAACAACCCAGAAGTATTAGCGGGCGTTAAAGCAAAAGCGGCGTTATTTACCGAGCTACTTAATGCGATTAACGAAAAGTACCATGTATTTAGTGAAATTCGTGGCCAAGGTTTATTAATCGGTGCCGTAGTTAATGAGCAGTACAAAGGGCGCGCTAAAGAGTTTTTAGTTGCAGGTACTGAGCATGGCTTAATGTCACTTGTAGCGGGTGCTGATGTGGTTCGTTTCACTCCATCTTTAGTAATACCAGAAGCTGATATTCGCGAAGGTATGGCACGCTTTGAAAAAGCTGTAGCCCACGTTGTAAACGCGTAATCGCTAATTCAACTTCTCTAAGGGCAAACATTGTTTGCCCTGCAGTTCCTATTTACCGTTATATATAAGGGAGTAAGCGGATTCATGATGATCCTTCGCCCAATCCAAAAAAGTGATTATGCAGCTTTAGTAACCATTGCCGACGAGTCGGGACATGGCTTTACTTCTTTACCTAATAATGAAGAGTTATTACAAAAGAAGATTGCACATTCAGTTAATTCATTTACAAAAACCACGTCACAACCTGGTGATGAAGGGTACTTATTTGTTCTTGAAGATACTGAAACTGGTGAAGTAGTTGGTACTTCAGGTATTGAAGCGGCAGTTGGCTTAGATGACGCATTTTATCACTATCATTTGAGTAAAGTGATTCACTCTTCGCGCACGCTAGATGTATATAAAGCGGTAGATATTCTCACCCTTTGTAATGACTACACTGGGGCTACAGAGCTGTGTACGCTGTTTTTAAAAGACGGTTATCGTAAAAATTGCAACGGTAAGCTGCTTTCAAAAGCACGCTTTATGTTTATAAAACAGCACCAGCAACGCTTTGCACAAACCGTTATCGCAGAAATGCGTGGCGTATCTGACGAAAACGGCAGTAGCCCGTTTTGGCAGTGGCTTGAAGAGCACTTTTTCTCAATGGATTTTCCAACCGCAGATTATCTGACGGGAATTGGCCAAAAAGTGTTTATTGCTGAGTTAATGCCTAAATACCCAATTTACGTCAACTTATTGAGTAAAGAAGCGCAAGCGGTTATTGGTCAAGTACACGATAATACGCGCCCAGCTATTCAGTTATTAAAAAGTGAAGGCTTTACTTTTAATGGTTACGTCGACATTTTTGATGCTGGCCCAACCGTTGAAGCAAAAGTAGATAACATTGCTACTGTACGTAATGCACAAAACTTTAGTGTTGAAATTGGCGAAATGACAGGTGATACCATGGTATTGCTAGCCAATGATAAGCTTGAAGACTTTAGAGCAACCGTTGTTCCTATGGCATTTGATTCACGTTCAAACAGCCTTGTGCTTACGCAAGAACTTGCTGATGCATTACATTTAAAATCGGGCGACTTTGTTACTGCTACCCCAGTTTAATTTAGGAGAAAGTATATGACTCATCCTGCACAATTTATTAATGGTCAATGGTCGCAAGGCCAAGGCACAGAATTTAACTCAGTTAATCCTGCAAATAACGACGTTATTTGGCAGGCATCAGCTGCAAGCGCAGAGCAAGTAGATAGCGCTGTAGCATCAGCACGTGAAGCATTTTACAGTTGGGCTGATAAAAGCTTTAGCGAGCGTTTAGAGATTGTAAAAACCTTTGCTGCAACATTAAAAGAGCACAGCGAAGATCTAGCGGTTGCTATTGCACAAGAAACAGGTAAACCACTTTGGGAAACACGTACTGAAGCGGGCGCCATGGTAGGTAAAATTGCCATTGCTGAAAAAGCATTTTTAGAGCGTACTGGTGATGTTGAAAACGCTATGCCGCAAGGTCGTGCGATGATCCGTCATAAGCCACATGGTGTTGTTGCTGTATTTGGTCCTTACAACTTCCCTGGGCACTTACCAAATGGCCACATTGTACCTGCACTTTTAGCCGGTAATACTGTGGTATTTAAACCATCTGAACTTACACCTATGGTGGCTGAGCTAACCCTTAAACTATGGGAAAAAGCCGGTTTACCTGCTGGGGTAATTAACCTAGTTCAAGGTGAAGTAGAAACAGGTAAAGCATTGGCGTCACACAAAGGCATTGATGGTTTATTCTTTACTGGATCTTCACGTACGGGTCATATTTTACATGAACAGTTCGCAGGTCAACCAGGTAAAATTTTAGCGCTTGAAATGGGTGGTAATAATCCGCTAATCGTTAAAGATGCAGAAGATACTCTTGCTGTAGTGCACGATATTGTGCAATCTGCGTTTATCTCAAGCGGCCAACGTTGTACCTGTGCGCGTAAATTGTTTTTACCAACAGGCGCTAAAGGCGATGAAATTTTAGCGCGCTTAATTACAGCGACTAAAGCAATTAAAGTTGGTAACTACGACGACGCTGACCAACCGTTTATGGGTTCAATGATCTCAGCGGCCGCTGCTGCTGGTATGGTTAAAGCGCAAGACGAGTTAAAAGCCATGGGTGGTGACGTGTTAGTTGAGCTTGAGCATACAGCTAACACCGGTTTTGTTACACCGGGTATTATTGAGTGCACAAATATTAAAGACTTCCCAGATGAAGAGCACTTTGGTCCACTTTTAAAAGTATTCCGCTTTGATGACTTTGACCAAGCAATTGATAAAGCAAACGACACTAGCTTTGGTTTATCAGCAGGTTTATTAAGTGATAACCAAGCTGATTACGACCATTTCTTACGTCGTATTCGTGCGGGTATTGTTAACTGGAACCGCCCAATTACAGGTGCATCAAGTGCTGCACCGTTTGGTGGCATTGGTGCCTCAGGTAATCACAGAGCAAGCGCCTATTACGCTGCCGATTACTGTGCATACCCTGTTGCTTCTGTGGAACTTGAAAAAGTAACCATGCCAGCAACATTAAGCCCAGGCTTAAAAATAGATTAAGTACTCTGAACGTTAGTTAAGTACGACTTAATTAGTATAAAAGCAGCTTCGGCTGCTTTTTTTGTATTGCAACCTTACAGAGCTAGCAATTATCAGTGCTTTCTGCTTAAATTAAGCAATCAGTATTTTTGAGGTAAATAAACGATGGTTTTAAACAGGCAAGGGTACGATGATTTAATAATGTACCTAACTCAGAACTTAGCGTTGTTTGAAAAGACAGGTGAAATAAAGCCAGGTGCGCCAACCGTTATTGAGTTAATTGAAGATGTAATTGCCGAAAATGTCATACGCATTTGTCAACAACACCCAGACCTTTCTACAGAGCAACGCAGTCAAATTGTGCGTGAGGTTGATGGTATTGTTTACGATTTACAAGAAGTGCTTAGTAGTGTGACCTCTCACACCGTTACAGTAGAACAGCATGCTTTTATTGACGAGTTTGCTGGACTAGTTAAAAACTTATTTGATAACGCTATTAATTAATATTTCCCCCTTTAAAAACCACGCTTTATTCGCTATTTAATTTAAATGCGCGTGAGAGCCTGCGTGTAATGAATGCAAAATTAAACTAATGAGATAAAACAATGCAAGCAAATGTAAAATGGGTTGAAGGTAATACCTATATAGGCCGCTCTAATAGTAATCATAATGTGGTATTTGATGCGGGTAGTGACGGAGCAGCACCAAGCCCAATGGAAATGGTGCTTATGTCTGTCGGTGGCTGTTCATCGGTTGATGTGGTAAGTATTTTAAAAAAAACCAAGCAAGACTTCTCATCCGTTGATGTGCAATTAACTGCTGAACGAGCTGAAACAGCCCCGCGCGTGTTCACTAAAATTAATTTACACTTTGTTGTAACTGGTAAGAATGTGTCTGAAAAACACCTAGAGCGAGCGGTTTCGCTTTCTGCCGAAAAGTATTGCTCAGTTGCATTAATGCTTGATAAAACAGTAGAAATTACCCATAGCCATGAAGTTGTTGAAGATCAGGGAAAATAACGCTTTTTCCGTGAGTGAAATTCGTATAAAATCCGCGAACTTTTCATTCTGCAGGTGCAGATTTCACTAATTTATAGGTTGGTTTATATGAACAAACCCTTCGATAAACTTAAACTTCATGGCTTTAATAATTTAACTAAAAGCCTAAGCTTTAGTATTTACGATATTTGCTATGCAAAAACAGAGCAACAACGTAAAGAATATATAGAATATATCGATGAGCAGTATAGTGCAGATAGACTAACCGACATTTTAGGTGATGTGGTTGATATTATTGGTGCCAATATTTTAAATGTTGCACGTCAAGATTATGAGCCACAAGGTGCCAGTGTAACTATTTTAGTTTCAGAAGAGCCTGTAGAAGAGCAGCAAAACTATGATGCTGACGAAGCACCAGGGCCATTACCTGACTCAGTGGTTGCACACCTTGATAAAAGCCACATTTGTGTTCACACATACCCTGAAGCACACCCAGATGATGGTATTTGTACTTTCCGTGCGGATATTGAAGTATCAACCTGTGGCATTATCTCACCGCTTAAAGCGTTAAACTTCTTAATTCATAGCCTTGAGTCTGATGTGGTAACGATTGATTACCGTGTACGTGGTTTTACCCGTGATGTAAACGGCGTTAAACATTACATTGACCATGCAATTAATTCGATTCAAAACTTCATGACAGAAGATACCAAAGAAGCGTACCAAATGATGGACGTGAACGTGTATCAAGAAAACCTGTTCCATACCAAAATGATGTTAAAAGAAACCGATTTAAATACGTATTTATTTGGTTTATCTACTGATGATTTGTCAGATGACGAAGAAGAAGAGATTCGCTCAAAGCTAACACGTGAAATGCAAGAAATATTCTATGGCCGTAACCTGCCAGATACAGAATAATAGCAATTGGATTAAATAAAAATGGCGCTCATTGAGCGCCATTTTTGTATGTGTTGTTTAATGCTACTTAACAAGTAATAACTGGGTTTGTCGGCCATTGAGGTACCACACACCGGTTTTATCAAACATAGCATCTTCTTCAAGCATTATTCTTATTTCTTTATTCCACGGTTTTATAAACACCGCATTGTTAAGCTCAATCGAGTACGCCGTGTTTAAATGCAACGGGTAATCGCCATCCCCCGGCACACCTTGCTGAGCATCCCACATACCTAGTGTTGTACCAGCTGCATGACCATGATAGCCGAGCGGGTGAGTATAAATAGTGGGCTTTAACCCCTGTGCAATGGCTTTTTCGCGGGCGGCTTTTAATACCTGATTACCTGTTTTCCCAGCTGTAAATTCAGCCGTAAAAATGTCTTGTAGCTTATTGCCCTTTTTTAACGCATCAACAAGGTAATCGGGGGCTTTTGTTTCGTCTGGTTTTAAAACATAAGCGTGTTGTTGAGTGTCAGTATTTAAACGCAAATAGTTAATACCAAAATCGACATGTAATAAGTCGCCTGCTTGAATAACATTATCGGCATAGCCGTTGGTAAAGCTGTCTTCGTGGTCGAACGATTTACTGTCGGCGCGTTGTATTGCAATACTAGGGTGAAACCACGTTTGCAGTTTGAGCTCCCTTACGCGCTCTCTAAACCACCACACTAAATCGTCGCTGGTTGTCTCTCCAACGGTGATAGTATTACCGGAGAATCCATCAGCAATAATAGAATGGGCAATAGCAACAATGTGTTTGTACATTTCTACTTCTTCTGGAATGCGTTGCTCTAACCACGCAACAGCCAGCGGCTCGGCCGATATTATTTTATTTTTATAAGCGCTAGGTAAGTTGGCCATTAAAGTGGTGTAATCGCCAAGCACTAGCCCATCGGCATGTGCCCAATCTGTAGATGTGTTGAGAGCAATATTTCGCGGTTGGTATTGCTCAATAAGCGTATTGAGCGCTTGCCACTGATTAGGCTGTGCTTGCTTATCCCAGGCCTTTTTAAAAACACTCCCTATTTTGTAAGGTGCAATTGCAAAGGCGTCAACACCGCCTTGTTTGTTAACTGCAAATAATAAAATAGTGGTGCGCCTTGCCGAGAGCCATGTAGCAGGCAGCATGGTTTTTAATATCGGGTCTTCATTATATTCGCGGCTTATCATTAGCCACATATCTATACTGTGTTGCTGCATTAATGTGGGTAATAAAGTCTTAATACGTTTTTCGGTAATGCTATCGATAAACGCAGCCCTTTCTTTCATTGATAAAATAGCCGGGGGCTCAGCGGCTTTAATTTCAGGACTAAATAGTATGAGTATAAAAGTGAGTAAAAAAACGTATTTATTATTTTGCATGGCTGGCTTATTTTTTAGACGAATATATAAGCTAACATTGCACAAACAATAATATAAACAAATCATTTGCGATAAACCGTAGACACAAAAAAGCCCAGCAAAATACTGGGCTTTTGTAATAAATACTGCTTAGCTAAGCATGCTGTACAGTAACGCACAAACTGCTAATGAACCGACAGCCAGTACAAATAAGGTACTTAAACGATTACGGTACTTTTGTAAGCTAGGCACTTTGTAAACTGCAATCATTGGCATAATGAATAAAATCATCGC
The DNA here is from genome assembly GCF_903995135.1 of Pseudoalteromonas sp. 3J6. Lineage (GTDB taxonomy): Bacteria > Pseudomonadota > Gammaproteobacteria > Enterobacterales > Alteromonadaceae > Pseudoalteromonas. The sequence goes on from NZ_LR877185.1 coordinate 1,164,645, forward strand.
AATGATTGGGCCTGATAACTGATCCATCATATCTAGTATGCTTGGGTTTTTAACCGCGCAGAACCAAATAGCGAAAAACATCAGTACCGCACCAACTTTGTCAGCCACTTTAGGGCTCATGCTTGAGTGTTTAGTCACTAACCCAGTAAAGCTTTCGCGTGCCCCTAAAAAATGACCTAAAAACGACGACATAATCGCAATAAAGGCAACCAAAGGTCCCAGCGTTGCAATGAATGAGTTTTCTGTAATATTAGCCAAGTAAGATAAAACAGAGACGTTTGCCGCTTTTGCTTCAGCCATTTGGTCGCCGGTAAGCGATAACACGCATGAGAACACAAATAACAAAACAAAGGTGATCAGTAATAAGCTAGTACGCTTTAAAATCGCTTCTGACTTAGAGGTTGCTAGGTCACCGTAATGGCTACGTTGTTTATTAACAAAGCTTGAAATAGCCGCTGCATGGCTAAATGAAAACACAATAATAGGAATCGATAACCAAAGTGTTTTACTAAAGCTACCTAGCTCAGGCAAAGCTGTATCGGGCATTTGCCAGCTTGGGATTAAATACAGAGATAAAAAGAATAAAATACCCACTAGCGGGTACACTAAAATTGCAAAGGCGCGCAGCATTAAGCGTTCACCGCCCATCATTAAGCCAATCATAAGCGCAACTAAAATACCCGATAAAGCAACGCGTGACGGCGACTCCATCCCTAACTGATTGACCATAAAGCTGTCTACCGTATTGGTTAAACCCACACCGTAAATAAGCAAAATAGGAAAAATTGATAAAAAGTATAATAAGGAGATTAGTCGACCCGCGTTTACGCCAAAGTGTTCTTCTACTACATCGGTAAAATCAGCCTCTTTATTTTTTGATGATAATACAAAACGCGCCAAACCACGGTGCGCTAAAAAGGTCATTGGAAAGGCTAAACACGCCATAATAATCAGTGGCCAAAAACCACCAATACCAATATTAATCGGTAAAAATAAAATACCAGCACCTACTGCGGTGCCAAAAAGGCTAAGTGTCCACTGCGTATCGTGCAGGTTCCATTTTGACTTAGACGTGTGTGCGTCTTGTGCTGGTGCATTTGAAAGCGTTGCACCTTGAGATGTTGTCATGTGTGTATATCCATTATTTATCATAATAATTGCGCCGAAGAATATAGTTTTTAACCACACATTTCATGTGTTTTTATGTCTTGGATATAAATTTGTTGTAGCGTATTAGTTACTGACTGTCACGAATATGAAACAGTGTTTAAAAGCTGCGCAATTAGTGCAGGAATATGCTGCGAAATGCGTGAATAACACTCAATAATGACCATGAATTGGAATGGGTTATTTAGTACAGTGCATTGTAAAGAAACTTCTTCTTACAATGCACTATGTTTAACTCCAGCAGCTACTCTACTGCAGACAGTGCTTTTTGAGCTATTCTATTGACCATTTGTAATGTTTTCTCAAATACCCATTTAATAAACTCAGCTGATAACTCCTTTATCTTTGTTCGTGCATATCCTGCAAATGCAAGCATACATGCAAGCAAGCCATTTATTGGGCCTGTTAAGTCTACAGTGTGAAAATTGTTGTTTGCTAAGATCATCGCAATTTTGTCGTATAAGTTTAAGCCGTTTGAAACCCCAGACTGCAGCGCATTCAGCGCTCCGAGCTTTGCTTGGCGTAGTAGAGTCATTAAAGCCTCACTTAAACGGTTCATCCAATAAATGGAAGGTTGGACTTGGCTTGCGTGTGTAATGTCTAAGGTAACACGTTTAAATGGGTTAAATGTTACCCTCTTATTAATGCTATCCCAAGACTGCTTTTGTGAGTTTCGGGTGTAGTACTTCATCAAGTGGTGCCAAGGCACAATTATTTGGTTGTTGTCCATCTTGTATTCAGGAGCGTTGTAAGGAGCTTGCATGAATGGCCAAAAAGGGACCATTGGTACTACATCACCACCATTTACACAGCGGAATATATTTTTTGGTTCAAGAGCATTAGTCGTACTTAATGCGAAATTAGTTAAGCCTACCTTTGGAGCTCCAAAAGTATATAACTTAACGTTTACATCGAAGCGTCGTTTAGCCCAATCTGCGACTAGTGATGCGACTGCACCACCAAGGCTGTGACCAACACAATGCACAGTAGCATGCGACTTGAGCGAGCTTAACAATGGGGCTAATTCTGATTTTAAAGTTTCAAATAAAGTATTGAAGCCTGCATGGACACTATGGCCACCATCGCAAACACTTATGTTCGCTCTGCAGTCAGTTGATGCGTCATATAACGAGGCGGTACCTCGAATAGCCAATACCAAATCATTTTTAAACGGATTCATGCGGCCTGTAGGAGACGTTCCTTTACCAACGAGTACAAACCCTGTTTGATGACCTGTAGCATGAGCCATTGCTCCGCCAGACGTTCCTTTTATTGGACCATTTGATAGGTCAAAAGAAAAATGATTATCTAGGGCGCTCGATGTTGCGATTTTGTACCCTGCTAATCCAGAGGGTTTTTTTATTTGATAAGAAATAGTCGCTAGTTCTGCGCAAATGATAGGTGATAAAGTACTCATATAAATTCCTTTTATTAATGTCTAAATATCCCAACGGCAAATACTTGAAATATTGTGTTCGCCGCTTGGTGCTTCTGAGTCAATAATTTGATGTTTTATTTCTTCAGCGCTTAAATCTGCATTTAAATTAATCAGTCTTTTTTGTAGTTCAATTGGGGTTTTAAGTCCATGTTGAAATCCAAACCATAAAGTATGCTGATGACTTTCAAAGTGAGTCACTATTACTACTCTGATCATTGATTCATAAAATATACTGCCAGGCTTGCGTGATTTAATTGATTTAGCGGGGAATGAGTAAAAACCGAGCTCATCAGTATAGGCTTCATCTATCTCCTCATCCTCTAAGGTTAAGCCTCTTTGGATAAGTTGGTTTGCTACTGGTTTACCGTTTAGCGTAAGCTGGCCTTTAACTTCGGGACATAGTTCTACTGTATAGCGAATTAATCCGAGCATATATCGTTCCTTGTTAATAATCCATGTTTCTATAATTATCCATAAACAGAAGAGAACATCAATGTATTGTTATTATGTTACTTGTTTTTTCAACCGAGCAATACTTTTAATGAAGTGTTCGTCTAATGGATCCTCAGAGTTAATTAGGTGATGTTTTACTTCTTCATCCGTTAAGTCAGCTTTTAAGTTTTTCAAAAAATTTTTAAACTCTTTCGGGTTTTTCAGTCCATGCTGAAAACCTAACCAGAGATTGTAAACCTCACCATCTTTTTCTAAATCTATGATAATTCTGACCACAGGCTCATGGAAAATACTGCCAAGTTTGCGAGATTTTAGAGATTTGGCAGGAAATGAGAAGCAACCGTTTTCATCAGTATAAACACTATCTAGTTCTTCTTCTTCGTAGGTTAAGCTTCGTTCAATGAGTTGATTGGCTAATGGGGTTCCATTATCAAAAACCTGACCTTTTACTTCGGGGCATAGTTCTACTGTATAGCGAATTAATCCGAGCATTTATCGTTCCTTGTTAATAATCCATGTTTCTATAATCATCCATATAAAGGATAAGACAGCAATGTATTTCCTATATGATTTAATTTGTCCAACGACAAATACTAGAAATATTATTCTCACCGCTTGGTGCTTCTGAATCAATGATTTGATGTTTTATTTCTTCAGCGCTTAAATCTGCATTTAAATTATTTAGTCTTTTTTGTAATTCAATAGGGGTTTTAAGTCCATATTTTGAATTGAGTGGAAGTATTAGTTGTTATTATATTTCTTTGATTCAGAGCTTCTAATTGATATGGAGTTTGGGTAACCTGAACTTAAAGCCTGTTTTAACTATATTCTATTCTTAATAACTTAATAATTGACATTCTTTCTACTGCCAAAGGCTTAACCTATAAATAATAACAAGGATTTTATTATGAAAAATTTAATTTTTACTATTTTGTTCTTTCTTTTTGTTAAATTTAGCTATGCTAATACAGCATATATTAGCAGTGATGGAGTGGGTGACGGGTATGATATTGAACGACCCGCAAATTTATCCGAGTTAAATAGAATTTTGACAGATCCTAATATTGACAATATTACTTTAAAGGCTGGAACATATTATCAAACAGATACTTTATTTATTAGTCAAGGTGTGAATCCTGTCAAAGTGTCAGGTGAAGGGAATGTCATAATAACTAGTGATTATCACAATGGTAGCGGTGGTAGCTCAGGCTTTATAGTAGCTAGAAGTAACATTTCCTTTGCTAATATCAACTTCAATAATACGAGATATTGCTTTAGATTCAAAAATTACACTGCAGAAAATGTGAGTATTGAACATATTAGAGCCCATAATACAATGAGCTGTGTAGAGTTTGATAGTGGAATATTAGCAAATGTATCTAACATTAAAATTAACGAGTTAACTTCAATTGCTTATTACAAAGCAGGTATCCGCATTAATGGTGATACACCAAAGAATATTACTATCAGCAATTCAAGAATAGACGGATCAACATTAAATCTTGACTCAAAAAAAGATTGCCACGTAGCAGGTATAAGTGTCAGTGGAAGCACTAAAAATATCAATATTCATGATGTATCTATCTCAAATAACATTGGCGGTTCAAGTAATTGTGGAACATACCAACAAGGGGATGGCATCGTTGTTAATTCTGAAGTGAGTGGCCTTTCAATAAAAAATGTATTGGTTTCAAATAGCAGAGATGCTGACTTTGACATAAAAAGTCAACATACTAATTTAGAGCAGATAATATCATTATCAGGTGCTAATAACAGGCACAACCTTAAACTTTGGTATAGCAATTACTCGTGTAGAGATTGTTATATCAAAGCCTCTAAAGCAAACTCTATTCAGGCAATCGGTTCAAAAATAGAATTTATTGATTCTGTATTTGAAGTGTCAGACATACTTAAGGTATGTGATTTGCGTGATAGACGAGGTATTATGGGCAGTGTTCGATTCAGTAATACAAGACAGCTAGACGTTCAAAATTTAACTGCAATAAATGATTTTATTCCAGACTGTATATAGATTCTTCTAACCCTGTAGCTTTGCTGCTAGGGTTGGTATTAATACTACTCTAGGTTAATTTAGAATAAACTATGTTGGGTTTCGTTCCACTCAACCCAACCTACGGTGTTTAAATTGCCATTAGCTGCTCGCGACTCTAAGCCCGTGGCTAACAGCTCGAAGCTCTTATTCTTCCACCGCACTCACCACAAAATATGGATTCAAGTACTCATCTTTAGTGTTATAAATAAGCGGGCTGCCATCGAGTTTAGTTACTTTAGCGCCGGCGATTTCGGCAATGGCATGGCCTGCGCCGGTATCCCATTCGCAGGTTGGGCCGAGGCGAGGGTAAATATCAGCGCTGCCTTCAGCAACTAAGCACAGTTTTAGTGAACTGCCTTTTGATACCATTTCAACGTCATCAAAGCGTTTTACAAATTCAGCTAAATCAGGAGAGGGGTGCGAGCGACTGCCTACAACACGTATAAGGCCTTTGTTAGGTTTGGTGGTAACTTTAAGCTCGATGCGCTCATCGCCTTTGTCTTTAAAAGCACCAATGGCTTCTGCGGCTATGTACGATACACCTAGCGCAGGGGCATCAACCACAGCTAAAACTGGTTTGCCGTTTTCGATTAGGGCAATATTAACGGTAAACTCGCCGTTCTTTTTAATAAATTCTTTGGTGCCATCAATTGGGTCAACCAGCCAATAGCTGTTCCATGTTTGGCGTACGTCCCAACCAATGTCGGCACTTTCTTCACTCAATACAGGAATATCGGGAGTGAGCTTTTTGAGCCCTGCACTAATGATTTTATGAGCTGCTAAGTCGGCGTCGGTTACGGGGCTTTCATCAGCTTTGTATTCAACGTTAAAGTCTTTGTTGTAAATACCCATAATCGCGCTTCCCGCTTCGCGAGCGAGAATAAGGGTTTCTTCTAGCAGTTCAGTTTGGTTCATTAGATGGGCCTATAGTATATGCTGATGTTTTAGATACGTTATCAGTTGAGCTACCGATTGGTCTAGGGTGTTTTTACTGGTATCTAAAATTATTTCAGGATTAACCGGCGGCTGGTAAGTTGAATCAATCCCAGTAAAGTGTTTAATTTCACCGGCGCGTGCCTTTTTATATAAGCCTTTTGGGTCGCGACTTTCACACACCTCAAGAGGGGTGTCGATGAATACTTCGATAAATTCACCCTCATCAACTAACTCACGAACCATGTCGCGCTCAGCTTTAAAAGGAGATATAAACGCAGTAAGGACTAACAAACCAGCATCAACCATTAGCTTGGCGGTTTCGCCTACGCGGCGGATATTCTCAACGCGATCGGCATCACTAAAGCCTAAATCTTTACATAAACCATGGCGTACATTGTCGCCATCAAGTAAATAGGTGTGTGCGCCTTGCTGCTTGAGTGCTGCTTCTAGCGCATTCGCAACGGTGCTTTTACCTGAGCCAGAAAAACCAGTAAACCATATAATAGCGCTCTTATGATTTTTTTGTTCACTGCGCTGTACTTTAGTAGTGGCGTAATTATGCCAAACAATATTGTTATCCATTTGCTGTGTCTCTTTATGCTATAAGCGCGGGTATTAAAACGGAAATACCAGCGGGATCAAAGTTAGTACGGTAATTGAATAAATAATAGAAAGCGGTAGCCCCATCATTACATAGTCTTTTCGTCGGTAGTTACCTGCGCTGTAAACCATTAAATTAGTTTGATAACCAAAAGGTGAAATAAAGCTGGCTGAAGCGCCAAATGCAACTGCCATAATAAACGGTAAAGGTTCTACGTTAAAGCCAATGGCTAGTGAGTAGGCAACCGGAAACGATAGCGCTGCTGCGGCATTATTAGTGATTAATTCGGTAAATAATACGGTCATTAAAAAGATAGCGATAAACGCGCCATAAGGGCCAAAGTCGCCTAGCACTACAAACATGGCGTCTGATATTTGCCCAGCAAGGCCGGTGCCTATCATCAGCTTAGCTAAACCTATGGCACTGCCCACGACAGCAAGTAACTCAATAGGAAAACGGCGCTTTATTTCGCTTAGCTTAATAGTACCACACAGCATTAGGCCAATAAGAAACACTAACAAGCCTTTAACCAGCGGTACTGCACCTAAAATACTTAATCCCAGCACACCCGCAAAGCTTAACAATACAATATTTGATTGCTTTGCACCTAGGTGGGTTTGTAAATCAAGCCCTGAAATATACACAAACTCGCGTTTTAAGTTAGTTAAGTCATAAAAGCTTTTACCAGGGGCGAGAATGAGTGAGTCACCCGCTTGTAATCGCACTTGTCCAAGCCCGCCTTGTAAGCGGTCATGCCCACGGCGAATAGCAATAACGGCTGCATGAAATTGTTCTCTAAAGCGGGCTTCTTTTACTGTTTTGCCAATTAACTTAGACGATTGGCTAACGACAACTTCAACGAGGTGTTCAATGTCTTTTTCGTGTTTGTCGTGCACCACTTTTAAGCCATCAAAGCGAGTAAGCAAAGGTACTGACTTTATGTCGCCCACAAACAGCAGTATGTCGTCTTGTTGAATAATATGTTGGGGGGTCACGGCGCAAATTCGGTTGCCGTCACGAATAATTTCAGCCAAAAACAAGTCTTTTAGATCGCGTAAACCGTTTTCCTCTACAGTACAATTTATTAACTTTGAGCCAGTTTGCACTTTCCCTTCTAGATAAAAAGGCACCACCTCTTGGCTATTTTTACCATTGTCAGGCAGGCATTTTAGCATCACCAAAATAGTAATTAAGCCCACACTAAGTGCGCCCAAACCCACCAAGGTAAAATCAAAAAAGCCCAGTGGCGCCATGCCCGCATCTACTGCAAAGCCATTTACGATTAAGTTAGTAGAGGTGCCAATAAGCGTAATAGTACCCCCTAAAATCGCGGTGTACGACAAGGGCAGCAATAGCTTTGAAGGGGAGTGATTTGGGTTATCCTTTATGGCGGTAATTAATGAGGCAACTACCGCGGTATTATTAGTAAACGACGATAAAAAGGCAGTAGACAGCCCTAGTTTAGTTACTGACTTAACTAAACTACCACTGGATAACGATTTGGCTAAACGCTGAATAAGCGTGGTTTTTTCTATCGCTATCGACACTAAAATTAATAACACTAAAGTAATTAATGATGAGTTAGTGTAATTAACCAGCATGCTTTCTAAATCTATTAACCCAGTTAGATAGCTTGTGCCTATGGCACTTACAAATAACCATGCAGGATTAATACGGGTACCAAAAAGGCACCCGACTAAAAGCAACATAATGCCTGTTAAAATGAGCTGTTCTACCATGCTTTAAATGTTCCTAACAGGCGTTCATTAACGTTATAGCTTCGAAATATCAAGCGCTTGCCAATGCGGGAAGTGCTTGCGTACGAGGGCATTAAATTCAACTTCAAAGTCGCTGTATTGTCCTGCGTTTTCTTCACTTTGCAGTACCTGTTCTATCATTCCTGCTGCAACCGTTAAGTTTGATAAACGATCAATAAGAATAAACGAACCGGTTTCATGATTATGATGGTACTGATCGGCTAAAATAGTCTCGGTCAGCTCCAGTGTCACAATCGCAATTTCGTTTAACTGCAATGAATCTGCACTGCCATGCTCTAACGTGTTTACATCAATTGTGTGGTCAATTTTTGTGACCATTGCCGAGGTGTTTTTGCTGCCAAGTTTAAGGTTGTAACTTTTACCGAGCACTAATGGTGACTCGTGCATCCACACAATTTTAGCCTGTAATTGGTTAGTTACTTGCGCTTGCGAATTCGCAGGTACAATAACGTCCCCTCGGCTAATATCTATTTCAGTATTAAGTGTCACTGTAATTGCTTGGCCTGCCTCGGCGGTGTCGAGGTTGCCATCAAAAGTAACAATTTCTTTAATATGTGACTTTTTACCTGAGGGCAGTACCTTCACCTCATCACCTACACGTAATTTACCCGATGTAAGCGTGCCTTGAAAACCACGGAAGTTTAGATTAGGGCGTACCACGTATTGCACCGGAAGACGCGCTTCAAAACCAGTGTCGATTTCAGCGGCTGGTGAGTCTTCTAACAGCTCAAGCAACGGCTTGTCGGTATAATAAGGAGTATGTGCAGAGCGGGTTACTACGTTATCGCCTTTAAGTGCCGACATAGGCACAAACTTAATGTTTGATACGTTAAGTTGCTCGGCAAATTTTAAATAGTCAGCTTTAATTTTTTCATAAACGGTTTCATCAAAATCAACAATATCCATTTTGTTAACCGCAACCACAAACTGCTTAATACCTAATGAGTCACAAATAAAACTATGACGTTTAGTTTGTACCTGCACACCATAACGTGCATCCACTAAAATAATGGCAACATCACTGGTTGATGCACCGGTAACCATGTTTCGGGTGTACTGCTCATGCCCTGGGGTGTCGGCAATAATAAATTTACGCTTAGCGGTTGAGAAATAACGGTACGCTACGTCAATTGTTATGCCTTGCTCACGCTCAGCTTGTAGGCCATCTACTAACAATGCTAAATCAAGCTCTTCACCGGCATTACCGACTTTTTCGTTATCTTTATGAAGTGCGGCTAGCTGATCTTCATAAATTTGGTGACTATCGTGCAGTAGGCGGCCAATTAAGGTTGATTTACCGTCATCCACACTGCCACAAGTCAGCATACGCAATAAGCTTTTATCTTGTTGACGTGCTAGGTAAGCGTCTATACCAATTTCTTTTACTTCATTAAATGTATCGTTATTTAGGTTAGACATTAGAAATACCCCTCACGTTTTTTCTTCTCCATAGAGCCTGCTGAATCATGATCAATCACTCGACCTTCACGTTCAGATGACGATGACAGCAGCATTTCTTCAATAATTTCGGTTAGATTGCTGGCGGTAGATTCCACTGCACCTGTGAGTGGGTAACAGCCTAATGTTCTGAAGCGAACCGACTTCATTTGCGGTACTTCACCTTCATTAAGTGGCATGCGATCGTCATCAACCATAATTAAAGTACCATCGCGCTCTACTACAGGGCGCTCTTTAGCAAGGTAAAGTGGCACCATTTCGATGTTTTCTTGATATATGTATTGCCAAATATCTAGTTCAGTCCAGTTAGACAGTGGGAATACACGAATGCTTTCTCCTGGGTTCACTTGGCTGTTATAGGTATTCCAAAGCTCAGGACGTTGGTTTTTAGGATCCCAGCGATGGTGTTTATCACGAAATGAGTAAACACGCTCTTTAGCCCGTGATTTCTCTTCATCACGACGTGCGCCACCAAATGCGGCATCAAAACCGTATTTATTAAGCGCTTGCTTTAGCCCTTGAGTTTTCATTATATCGGTATGTTTACCCGAACCATGTGTAAACGGACCTACACCCATTTCGATACCTTCAGGGTTTTTGTGTACGATTAAATCAAAGCCGTACTCTTTAGCCAAACGGTCGCGAAACTCAATCATTTCACGAAACTTCCAGTTGGTGTCTACGTGTAATAACGGAAACGGAATTTTCGCAGGGTAAAATGCTTTACGAGCTAAATGCAAAAGTACCGATGAATCTTTACCGATTGAGTAAAGCATAACTGGGTTCTCAAACTCAGCGGCGACTTCGCGCATGATTTTGATACTTTCAGCTTCAAGTTGCTGAAGGTGAGTTAAAGCCATTGTTGGTCGTCCTACTAAAATGATTAAATTAAAATCTGTTAAACTACGCTACGTCTGTAAGCGGTTGAGCAAAGCTACTGATCTGTGCTTTTTCGCCAAACCAGTTTAATTCTTTATGCAGCGAAGCCACTTCACCAATAATGAGTAATGCCGGTGAAATAATATCATATTGTTCAATTAGCTGCGCTAATTGGTCTAACTGTCCGGTAACTACGCGTTGATTTTCACGTGTGCCGTTTTCAATAATTGCTACTGGTGTTGTTGCTTCTCGCCCATGTTTTAATAGCTCGGCTTGAATATGCGGCGATTTAATCACCCCCATATAAATAGCCAGTGTTTGGTTTTTTTGTGCAAGCGACTGCCAATTAAGCTCTTGGCCTTCCTTTTTACAGTGACCAGTAACAAATTGAATAGCTTGAGCATGATCGCGATGCGTTAAAGGAATACCTGCATAGGCACTACAGCCTGCGGCCGCCGTTATACCTGGCACTATCTGGTAATTTACGTTATTGGCTGCCAGTACTTGTACTTCTTCGCCACCACGACCATAAATAAATGGGTCGCCGCCTTTAATACGACATACTTTTTTACCTTGTTGCGCTAAATCAACTAGCATCTTATTGGTATCTTCTTGAGCTACGCTATGATCGCCTAGGCGTTTACCCACACAAATTAAATCTGCATCGCGGCGCACTAATTCCATGATTTCATCAGAAACTAAGTAATCATATACCACCACGTCGGCTTGTTGCATTAGCTGCAATGCTTTTAGGGTGAGTAGCTCTGGGTCGCCTGGGCCTGCACCGACTACGTATACTTCACCTTCAGGCTCTACTTTGGCATCTAGCATTTGCTCTAGTTGTTGCTCAGCGCCATGGGTATCACCGGTTTGGACTTTACTCACTACTGATGAATCAAACACGCCTTCCCAAAACTGGCGACGATCGGCGAAGTGTTTAAAGCGTTGTTTTACTTTGTGACGAAAACCACCGACTAAGTTGGCGAGAGGGCCAATATGTTGCGGGATAAGAGTTTCGAGCTTTTCACGTAAACGCCTTGCTAATACCGGTGCTGTGCCTGCACTTGAAATCGCAATGGTAATTGGGTTGCGATCAACAATAGAGGGAAAAATAAACGTACATTTAGGTTGATCATCCACCACGTTCACAAAAACATTACGTGCATTAGCGAGTTCAAAAACTGTATTATTAACTTCATCATTGTCGGTGGCGGCAATAATCAAAATTTTGCCATCAAGATGTGACTCTTCAAAATAGGCATCTATTAAAGTAACTTCATTGTTGTGCGCATGTTCTTTTAATTCATCACAAAACCACGGGGCAACTAAGGTTACTGCAGCACGCGCTTTTAAGAACGCGCGGCATTTTCGCAAGGCAACTTCTCCACCGCCAACCACCAATACTGGTTTGTTGTCGAGTTTGGTAAAGATAGGTAAATATTGCACTGAGTAACGCCCCTAAAAAGATAATAAAGTGTTTAACACAAAGGCAGAATATAGCGGCTATTGATAAGTAAAAAATAATTAAATCTTAGTTGATATACTAAAAAGTTATATAAACTGTGTTTTTTAGGTCTAAATCTTATTTAGTAAGGGTCAGGGTGCTGTTTGGTATAAAAAACGCGCTTATAGTGTTTGGTTATGAGCTATAGCAAGATTAAGCTATGATGCTTATATAGTTTAAGGTTTTTAAAATTTCATGGGCATAAAATGACAAATAATACTCAAAACGCCATGCTAGTTGTTAGTTTAATGGATTTAACCAGTTTAAACACCGATGATAATCAAGCTAGTATTAATGCATTAGTAAACAGTATTGATTCTAAATTAGGCATACCCGCTGCAGTTTGTGTGTTTAGTGAATTTGTAGATGATGCAAAAATAGCGCTCGCTAATCGGCTATTGAGTCATGTAAAAGTGGCCACAGTAACCAACTTTCCTACAGGTGATGCGCCACTTAATGAAGTGCTTAATGAAACACTAATAGCCATAGAGCGTGGGGCCGATGAAATTGACTTAGTCATTCCTTATAAAGCACTTATAAAAGGCGAAGCCGATACAGTACTGGAATACGTGAGTGAAAGTAAAAAAGCATGTGGTAGTCGCGCTAAACTTAAAGTGATTATTGAAAGCGGTGAGCTAAAAACACCTGCGCTTATTGCTCAAGCAACCGAGCTTGCTATTCAAGGGGGAGCTGATTTTGTAAAAACCAGCACCGGTAAAGTCGCGGTTAACGCCACGCTTGAAGCAACTGAAATTATGCTTAATGCCATCAAAAAGTCATCAAAACCAGTTGGTTTTAAGGCCGCAGGCGGTGTGAAAACGACAGGTGATGCCAATGCTTATTTGCAGCTAACAACTGAGATTATGGGGCATGAATATTTAGCACCAGAGATATTTAGGTTTGGCGCTTCCTCGTTGTTAAATGACGTTTATAAGGTATTGCATGAAGCGCAGCAGTGATGCCGAAAAACAACAGTTAGAGCACGATGCAGCTAAGTTGTTTTTGCGTTGCTATGAGCAGCAAACCGGTATTCATATGCGCCACATTTGGCATAATAAACCAAATAGACCCGATGTAAGTTGTTATCAAGAAAATGAGCAACTCGATATAGAAGTAGCGCATTTATATGCCAGCGAAACCGAAGCAATGGCCGTGTTAGGTCGGCCATTATCAATACATATGCAACGTGATTTAGCTGACATGGCACAACAGCCCAGTGAAAACCGACTGCAATCAGCATTAGGACGATTGCTCAAACAAAAAGCGACTAAGCGTTATTACTCAAAACGTACCTGGTTGCTAATTCGTAACGCTAGCACTATTTGGCATAAGAGCGACTTTGAAGCGGCAATAAAAACAATAGTTTTTCCAAATACCCATCAATTTGAGCAAATATGGTTACTGTGTGATTTTTATCGCGGTGAGTTATTACGAGTAGATTAAAAGCGGCTAGGGGATAGCCGCTTTTTTTGATTTAAATGAATTGTGTTGGTTGCTTAGTTAAATTGAAACATGCTGCCTAAGCTTTCAAGCCCTGATTTTTGAGTTTTAGCTAAACATTTTGTGTCATCTAAAGATTTCTTTGTTGTTTCATCGGCAAGGCCTGTTACTTTTAAGCTCTTTTCTTGTTGATATTCGCGCAGTGCTAATACAGTTTGACGGTCGTATTTTACGTCTTCAGTCTCAAATTCTTCATAATCAGGTTGGTTTTTTAAATAGCCTAAGCAAACCAAGTTCATACGAGACATTGCTAAGTCCATTTTTTCATAATGTGGCATTCTATGATTCGGCACATCGACAGCGACAGCAGCAGGTGCTACTTTTTTACTAGCGACCTTTGGCGGTGGTGGTGCTGTATAGCCTGCAGCAAGCGTGTTGTTTTGGTTATAGCGATAATAGGTGTCTGGGATTTTAGTTTCTAAAAACTCAACGGCTTTAATTATTACTTCACGTAGTGCCTTTTCTTTTGGTGTATCTGACCAACCACTAAGACTCCCTCCAACCAGTGCGCCACCAAAGTTTGTTGCTGCGCTTGTAAAGTTAAAATCTTTACTACCGCCTTCAACACTAGTTGCAGCTAAAATACGTGAAGTGCGCGTATCAATTAACCTTAGGTCAATAGCCATATGCGATCCAGAAAAGCCAGCTGAAACAGAGCTAAACACATCACCAATAAAACCGCCCGAACCAACACTTGCACCTGAACTGTCATCATCAAACTCAGTAACCGCTGCAACGACTACAATCTCAGCGCCTTCAATTTCGCCATACGCAGCACCCGATTGTGCACTCACTCTGCCCGATACTGCTAAATCTTGCTCCGAAAGCACAGCGTCTAGTGCTTGGCGTTCCAATACAATAAAGCGATTAGTGCCAACAAGGGCGGTGGTAAGTTGATCTGCCATACCTTCACCAATTTCTTTTCGCCACCACCTTGAGTTATTTGATTTATCAGTGAAACGCGCCACGGCGATACGTGCTTTAGGGCCATTGTATTTTTGTTTACTTACTTCATTAATGTCAGGTGAATTTTTATTTGAAGTGACGTTGGTTGAAGTGCTTTGACATGCGCTTAAGCTTGTTATCAATGCTGTGGCAAGTAGCGTTTTTTGTATGGATGAGAGCATAGTATTTTCCTTAATTTATCTACTTAATTACATTTGTAGTTATTTTTTAGCAATGGCTAATTTAGGTTAATTTAAATAAATCAGCAACCTAAAAATAGTACTCAGGCGAAAGCTTTGAGTACAAATGCGAAGCTAATTACTTTTACATGGTTGTGCTTCTCTATATTGTTTAGGTGTCACTGTATATTTGGCTTTAAAGCAACGAGCAAAGTAACTTTGAGAACTAAAGCCGGTGTTATCTGCAACTAAACCTATGGTTAAGTCGCTATCAGCTAATAATTTTGCTGCATATTCTAGGCGGGTATTGCGAATGTAATCACTGGGTGTAATGTCAAAAAGTGCTTTCATTTTTAATTGCAGTGCACGAGGGCTCAAACACATTGCACTGGCAAACTCTTCGACGCTAAACAGTTCATTTTGATAATTGTCACGCAAAATTGTTTTTAAGCGTTCAGTAAACGTGTAATCTTTATTCTGCTCTATTTGCGCATCTAAGGTCACAGCATGTGCTTGAGCTGATAACTGTTTAACTAAGTGTTTATTTAACGCATCACGAATACCTAATAGGCCATGAATCCGACTCTTTAATAATGATGCTTCAAAGGGTTTACACAGGTAGTCATCGGCCAGTAAATCAAGTCCTTTTATTCTGCTGCGACTGTCTGCTTTGGCAGAGAGTAATAAAACAGGAATGTGGTTTATTGAAATGTCTGAGCGAATAGCGCTTAGAAGCTGATATCCATCCATCGTTGGCATCATCACGTCACTGAGTACCAAATCGGGCATTTGAGTTTGGCACAGTAAAAGCCCTTCTTCTCCATTATTAGCGCTCAGACAGGTGTAGTTATCACTAAACAATGAAACCAGTAACTCACGCATTTCTTCGTTATCTTCAACAATGAGTAGCTTTTTGTTGTTTTTTAGCGGCATAGTTTGAGAGGACGATAATTGTTTATCCGTTAATAAGTTATCTGATTCACACAATGGCAAAGTGACTGTGAAGCAACTTCCCTTGTTGATTTTACTAACTAATGAAATTTGCCCACCGTATTGCTCTACAAGCTGCTTAACCAGCGCGAGACCTATACCACTGCCTGTTTGGTTGTGTGTTGCAACACGAGTAAAACGTTCAAAAATAAGCGCTTGCTGGTGTTCTTCGATACCAATACCAGTATCAGATACCGTTATAACAACATTATTGTTTGTGTTAGAAAGCGTTAGGTTAACGGTTCCATCTGATGGGGTGTATTTAAGTGCATTGGTCAATAAATTATCAATAATAGATAAAGTATGCTTAGTTTCTAAATTTATATAACTAGGACTTTGCGTATTGTCTTTAAAGGAAAAACTAATATTTTTTTGAGCAAACAAAATAGCGAAGTCGTCTACTATTTGTTCTATAAAAGGGCTTATAGAATAAGCGGATACATATTCTATAGTCGCACTTGGGCGCTGGCTGAGCTGTAATAGCTCATTAATTAAATTAAGCAGACGGTGCCCGTTGCGTTTAATTATAGAAACTTGATGTTGCGCTTGAGCACCGAGTTGTTGCTGTTGTAAGTTTTCTACTGGCGCTAAAATTAAGCTTAATGGCGTTTTAAGTTCATGGCTAATATTATCTAAAAATTGGGTCTTTAGTTGATTGAGCTTTCTTTCTTGTTGAATAAGTTGCTCTGCGGTTTTAGCTCGATAGCGTGACGCTAAAATTAACCATGTAATAATCAAAACTATTATAAGGTATGCCGCATACGCCAATTTCGTTTGCCACCAAGGAGGCGTTACTGTCAGCTTTAGCATAGTGTGAACTTTGCTCCATTGCCCGTATTGATCGCTAACTTTTAATTGTAATTGATAGTCACCTGCACTTAGCTGTGAATAGTTAACTTGTCGTTGGCTTGCATCGGTATAGATAAATTGCTTATCTAAACCACTTAGCTTGTAAGCATACTGGTATTGATTAGCAGATGAGGCATTATTAACGGCGGAATATTTAAAGCCAATGACCCCTTGGCTAGTTGGAAAAGAGAGTTTTTTAGTATGATTTATTAGTTTTGCTGGCTGTTTTTGATCTGTTAGATAGTTTTTTGTTGAACTTGCTTGGTTATAAATTAATAGCTCAGTTAACACTGGGGTTGGGGCTGAAGTACTCAATAGCAGTTTACTAGGGTAAAACTGATTAAAACCATTGATTCCGCCAAAAAATAGCTCGCCATCAGCTGCTTGAAAAGCGGCACCTAAAATAAACGAATTATGCTGCACGCCGTCACGAGGTAAAAAATGCTGCATAGCTTGATTCGTGGGATTATAGCGAGTGAGCCCTTGGTTACTGCTTAGCCATAAGTGGCCTTTACTATCATCTTTAATAGCAAAAATATTATCGTTTAGTAATCCATCATGTTCGGTAATGTAAGAGATTTTTTGTGTTTTTTTATCAAGGCGGTTTAAACCACCAAAGGTACCCACCCATAGGGTATCGTTATTTTGCAAGTGCAAAGAGGTGACCATATTATGGCTTAAACCAGTTTGAGATGTCTGATCCGAGGGGTAATGAGTAAATGATTCATCGGCCATGCTTAGATAATTTAAACCTGCACGCGTCCCGACCCATAATCCGTTTGTATTTTGATCAAAAAGCAGAGTAAACACGGTATTGTTAGCAAGACTATTAGTTGAATCGTCGTGCTTGTAATGTTGAACCTCTAAAGTGTCGGGATTAAAGCGTGTTAAACCTTGGTTACTACCTAGCCATAAATTACCTTTAGGATCGCTCGTTATCGCATAAACTCGATCGCTACTAAGCTGATGGCTTTGCATTGTATAGGCAATAAAATTATCTTCAGCTGGATTGTATTGCAGTAACCCACCGCCATAGGTACCAACCCAAAGTCGCTGTTGGTTATCTTCATGCAGGCTAAATACATTATTATTAGTAAGGCCGCTTTGCAATTTTGAGTTAACTTTATAGCGCTTAAAGCCAGTGTCGGTTTGTTTGTTTAAGCCATCACGCGTACCAACCCATAACCGACCTTGTGAATCTTTAAGTAGAGCGCGAACAAAATTATGACTAATAGTAGTCTCATCATCGCTCAAATGCTGTTGATGCGAAAATTGATTTTGCTTTTTATCATAACGTTGCAAGCCATAGCCATCAGTACCAATCCAAATGATACCGAACTGATCTTGATAAAGTGACAATAGGTAATCATTAGCAAGCCCATTTAGTTGCTGTTTATTGTGCGGTATGTGCTCAAAGTTATTTTTAGATGTACTTTGCTCTGTTTTGTAAAATAAACCTTTTCCATAACTTGTAAGCCACAAGGTATCGGTGTCGTCAATTAATATATCGGTGATCCATACATCTGTAAATTGAGCAAACTCCGCAAAAGCCTCTGTTGTTGGAATAAATAGGCTAAGGCCTTGTTTGCTTGCTAGTAATAGCTGCCCTTGTGTATTTAAGTGTAACCGCCATAAATTCTTATGGCTCTTTGCTATGTGTTTAAACGTTTTTAGCTCTGGGTTAAATTTAATTAATCCCTCGTTGGTCGCTAACCAGATATTCTGTTGAGCATCTATTACGATATCTTGTATTACGGTATTAGCTCGCTCGGGGCTATTATAGCTAAATGACTCAACTTCATTATTGACTATATTTAATCGTGTTAACTTTCCATGTTCATGGCCTAACCAAATATTATTTAGGTTATCTGACGCCAGTGACCATATACGGTTATCAGTAATCGCCAACTCAGTTTGCGTATTAAAAACCTTAAATTGACCGGTTTGAGTATCAAGTAAGTTTAAACCATTACTGGCTGTAGAAAACCAGATAGCATGAGGGCCGCCAGCAAGGCAATCGGTGACCCAGTTTCCTGAAATACTAGCCTCAGTAGGGTGAGACTTGAAGCGTTTAAACTCATAACCATCAAAGCGATTAAGACCGCCTTGTGTGGCAAACCAATGAAACCCTTGCTCATCAGTGATGCTGCATGTAATCGAGTTTTGCGATAATCCTTGCTCACTCGAATATGTATCTAAGTGAATAGGGCGGGCAATAAGCATGCTATGAAACAAGCAAAAAATACTTAAAATGAGGGTTTTGAATAGGGTTTGAAGTAAAGGCACTGGCTTCCTTGTGCGAACAGTATTCCTAAAATTGAAACAATCATAAACTGCTTTTTTAATAATGTTAAGTTTGATTTTTACAGCCGTCAGTGAGATTTTAAGTTATGGGTATCTTTTTACTCTTGTGTTAATGAATTGCGTAAGTATAATAGGCATCCACTTTGCAGGGGCGTAGTTCCAATTGGTAGAACAGCGGTCTCCAAAACCGACGGTTGGGAGTTCGAATCTCTCCGCCCCTGCCAATTTTTTACAAAGTGAGTAAAGTCTAGAACTAAAAATCGGTTTAAGTAAGCTTGTTTTTAAGTTTAGATTTTAATGGATTAACCCTGTCGACGTGCAGGGTTGTTGTGTCTGTAGTTAAGGTAATAATATTATGAGCACGAATATAGAAACACCATCGAGTGGGATGGAGTCAGTAAAGTGGTTAGTAGCAATTGCGCTACTTGCAGGCGCAGTCGTTGGTAACCATATGTTTGCAGATCAGTCTGTATTACTACGTGCCATTGGCGTTGTGGTTGCGATAGCTGCGGGTTTAGCTATTGCTTCGCAAACTTTCAAGGGACGTACATTCCTTGCTTTTGCAAAAGAAGCGCGTATCGAAGTACGCAAGGTAGTTTGGCCAACGCGTCAAGAAACAACGCACACGACATTAATCGTAATGGTTGCAACAGTGATTATGGCATTAATCCTTTGGGGATTAGATGGCATTTTATTCCGCGCTGTAGGCTTTTTAACTGGATTGGAGATCTGATCCCATGTCGGATGAGAATAACGAAAAGAAACTACGTTGGTACGTAGTACAGGCTTTCTCAGGTTATGAGAAGCGTGTTGCTCAAACATTATTAGAGCATATTAAAATCAAAGGTCTAGAAGATAGCTTTGGTGAAGTATTAGTTCCTACTGAAGAAGTCGTAGAGATGCGTGCTGGTCAAAAGCGTAAATCTGAGCGTAAATTCTTCCCAGGTTACGTACTAGTACAAATGGATATGAATGATGCAAGCTGGCACTTAGTAAATAGCACTGAACGTGTTATGGGCTTTATTGGTGGCACATCAGACCGTCCAGCACCTATTAGCACCAAAGAAGCTGATCGTATTCTTAACCGTCTACAAGAGAACGCAGAAGCGCCTAAACCAGCAACATTATTTGAGCCGGGTGAAGTGGTTCGTGTTACTGATGGTCCATTTGCAGACTTTAGTGGTGTGGTTGAAGAAGTTGACTACGAAAAGAGCCGCGTTAAAGTGTCGGTACTTATTTTTGGTCGTTCTACGCCAGTTGAACTTGAATTTGGTCAAGTTGAACAAGATAAGTAATTGATTTAAAGCGTCGCGTTAAAAACTTTTAAATTTTTGGCACGAAGCTTGAAAAAGGCCGCTGATTAACTTATAATCAGCGGCCTTTTTGTATTCAGGGAAAACGTTTGTTTAACTGTTTACTAAAAAGTGAGAAACCAATTTTTAAACTGGGAAGCCGCTAGAGTACGCGTCCTCGCGCGCACAAGGCTAAGACCCACCTAATGAGGTATTTATAATGGCTAAGAAAGTTGAAGCTCTAATCAAGCTACAAGTTGCTGCTGGTATGGCTAACCCTAGTCCTCCAGTAGGTCCAGCACTAGGTCAACACGGTGTAAACATCATGGAATTCTGTAAAGCGTTCAACGCACGTACAGAATCTATCGAAAAAGGCGCTCCAGTTCCTGTAGTGATCTCTGTTTACGGCGACCGTTCATTTACGTTCGACATGAAAACGCCACCGGCTGCTTACTTACTTAAGAAAGCTGCAGGTATCAAATCTGGTTCAGGCCGTCCTAACACTGAAAAAGTAGGCACAGTAACTCGTGCTCAACTTGAAGAAATCGTTGAGACAAAGAAACCAGACCTTACAGCTTCTGATTTAGAAGCTGCGGTTCGCACTATCGCAGGTTCTGCGCGTGCGATGGGCTTGAACGTAGAGGACTAAGATAATGGCTAAATTAACTAAACGTATGCGTACTATCCGCGAAAAAGTGGAAGTAACTAAAGATTACGAAATTAACGAAGCAGTTGCTCTTTTAAAAGAACTAGCGACAGCTAAATTCGTAGAAAGTGTTGACGTTGCTGTTAACCTTGGTATCGATGCTCGTAAATCTGATCAAAACGTTCGTGGTGCTACTGTACTACCTAACGGTACTGGTCGTGACGTTCGTGTTGCTGTATTCACTCAAGGCGCTAATGCAGAAGCTGCAAAAGAAGCCGGTGCTGAATTAGTAGGCATGGAAGATCTTGCTGACCTAGTTAAGAAAGGCGAGATGAATTTTGACGTTGTTGTTGCATCACCAGACGCTATGCGTGTTGTTGGTCAACTAGGTCAAATCTTAGGCCCACGTGGTCTAATGCCAAACCCTAAAACTGGTACTGTAACACCTAACGTTGCAGAAGCAGTTAAAAATGCGAAAGCAGGTCAAGTGCGTTACCGCAATGACAAAAATGGTATCATCCATACTACTATTGGTAAGGTTGATTTCACTGCTGAGCAGTTACAACAAAACCTTGAAGCTCTAATTGTTGCGCTTAAGAAGGCTAAACCTTCTCAAGCTAAAGGTGTTTACTTGAAGAAAGTAACTATCTCTACAACAATGGGCGCAGGTGTTTCTGTTGACCAAGGCACTTTAAGCACAGTTGTTGCTTAATTGAGTGTTTACATGGCGTGAAATTTGTACTATAATTTTGCGCCATTTTGCTGATTAATTTAGTTAATCGCAAAGTAAAGAATTCGGGTTGAAGTCCATAATTTCGAAGCGCCTTCGGGCAACGCGATAAATTGGGCTTCCGTCCAAGACCGTAGGCGGCTTCGGCCTTAATATTACCTACGTAGACGGTGTGAATCCCCAGATAGATTTTTCCTAATCTTCTGGCTCTCGCCGTAAAAAGCATCTCCACCTTTATTGGTGGGGAAGAGTAAAACAGGGAAGCCGATGTACGGTAACCCATTAAACCAGGAGTAACACCCATGGCTTTAAATCTTCAAGGCAAAAAGGCAATTGTTGCTGAAGTCAACGAAGCAGCCACTGGTGCTCTATCTGCAGTAGTTGCAGATTCTCGTGGTGTAACAGTTGGTGCAATCACTGCCCTTCGTAAAGAAGCTCGCGAAGCGGGTGTTTGGATGAAAGTTGTCCGTAACACTCTAGCTAAACGTGCTCTTGAAGGAACAGACTTTGAATGCCTATCTGATTCATTTGTTGGTCCAAGCTTAATCGCTTTCTCATCAGAGCACCCAGGTGCTGCTGCGCGTATCTTTTCAGACTTCGCGAAAAAGAATGAGAAATTTGAGCTTAAAACGGCCGCTTTTGAAGGTAATGTAGTAGACGCAGCTATGCTTGCAACTCTACCTACATACGACGAAGCTGTTGCACGCTTAATGAGCGCTATGAAAGAAGCGTCTGCTGGTAAATTGTGTAAAACAATTGAAGCAGTACGTGTACAGAAAGAAGAGCAAGCTGCTTAATTTTAAGCTGTTTAATCCCTTTCGGTGTAAATTTATTTGGACCTTAGAGTCCGTTAATTATTAGGAAATTTGTAATGTCTGTAACTAAAGACCAAATCCTTGACGCAATTGCTGAAATGTCAGTAATGGACGTTGTTGCTCTAGTTGAAGCAATGGAAGAAAAATTCGGCGTAACTGCTGCAGCTGCTATGGTAGCAGGTCCTGCTGCTGAAGCTGCTGAAGAGAAAACAGAATTTGACGTAATCCTTACTGGCGCTGGCGCTAATAAAGTTGCGGCAATCAAAGCTGTACGTGGCGCAACTGGTCTTGGCTTAAAAGAAGCTAAAGCTCTAGTTGAAGCTGCTCCAACTCCAGTTAAAGAAGGTATCTCTAAGGAAGAAGCTGAAGCTCTTGCTAAAGACCTTACAGAAGCTGGTGCTGAAGTTGAGGTTAAGTAATCTAGCTTTTGCTAGGTTCGCTGCCTGAGAAATCAGGCAAGGGCTGGTGATTATTTAATCACCGGCCTTTTTGCGCTATAGAGCGACTATTCTTATATCGCAAATAAAATCTGATTTATTCTTTAATTTCAACGCTTTATAGTTTGCTAGTGTTGAAGTGGGATTAAGTTGGAACAACAGTTAATGTTGTACATCTTGGCATAGATGCCAGTTAAGTCTGTTCTTACAAGAACAGGTCGGGTCAAAGATCAGCAAGCTGAGGAACCCCATGGCTTACTCTTATTCTGAAAAGAAACGTATCCGTAAGGATTTTGGTAAACGTCCACAAGTTTTGGATATACCTTTCTTACTGTCGACGCAGTTAGAATCGTTTAAAAAATTCTTAGTCCCGGACGCTGATGGCGATCATGGTTTGGAAGCTGCCTTCCGTTCTGTGTTCCCAATTAAAAGCTACTCGGGAAATTCTGAGCTTCAATACGTAAGTTATCGTATTGGTGAGCCAGTATTCGATGTAAAAGAATGTCAAATTCGCGGTGTGACTTATTCTGCTCCACTTCGCGTGAAACTGCGTCTTGTAGTAATGGACAAAGAAGCTCCAGGCACAGTTAAAGACATTAAAGAGCAAGAAGTTTACATGGGCGAAATTCCGCTCATGACCGATACCGGTACTTTTGTAATCAATGGTACAGAGCGTGTTATCGTTTCTCAGCTACACCGTAGCCCTGGTGTATTCTTTGATAACGACCGCGGTAAAACTCACTCGTCAGGTAAAGTGCTTTATAACGCACGTGTAATTCCTTACCGTGGTTCATGGTTAGACTTCGAATTTGATGCAAAAGATAACTTATATGTACGTATTGACCGTCGTCGTAAATTACCGGCGTCTATCATCCTACGTGCACTTGAGTACACGAGTGAAGAAATCCTAGATATCTTCTTCGATACTACTGCGTTTGAAATCGCTGACGGTAAAGTTCTTATGGAACTTGTACCTTCACGTTTACGTGGTGAAACTGCCGCTTTTGATATCAAGAGCGAAGACGGTGAAGTCCTTGTTGAAAGCGGTCGTCGTGTTACGGCTCGCCACATCAAGAGCATCGAGAAAAAAGGCATTAAGCAATTAGAAGTACCACATGAGTACATCATTGGCCGTGTATTAGCGAAGAACTATGTTGATGAGTCAACAGGTGAAATCATTGCTACTGCAAATGACGAGCTAACGCTTGAAATGATGGCTGAATTGGTTAAAGCCGGTCACACGACCATTGATACACTATACATCAATGAAGTGGACAGCGGCGCTTACATGTCAAATACGTTGAATATTGACTCGTCAAGCAACCGTTTAGAAGCACTAGTAGAAATTTATCGCATGATGCGCCCAGGCGAGCCACCGACGAAAGACGCGGCTGAAGCCTTATTTGAGAACTTATTCTTCTCAGAAGAACGCTATGACTTATCAACAGTAGGTCGTATGAAGTTCAATAGCCGTGTAGGTTACGATTCAGACACAGGCCCTGGCACATTAAGCAAAGAAGACATCGTAGCGGTTATGAAGGTATTGATTGCTATTCGTAACGGTGTTGGCGATGTTGATGATATAGACCACTTAGGCAACCGTCGTATACGTAGTGTTGGCGAAATGGCTGAGAATCAATTCCGTGTAGGTTTAGTACGTGTAGAACGTGCTGTACGTGAGCGTTTAAGCTTAGGTGACCTTGATGCGGTAATGCCACAAGATCTTATTAACGCTAAGCCTATTTCGGCAGCGGTTAAAGAGTTCTTCGGCTCGTCTCAGTTATCACAGTTTATGGACCAAAATAACCCGCTATCAGAAGTAACGCATAAGCGTCGTATTTCTGCATTAGGTCCGGGCGGTCTAACTCGTGAGCGCGCTGGTTTTGAAGTACGTGACGTTCACGTAACTCACTACGGTCGCGTATGTCCAATCGAGACTCCTGAGGGTCCAAACATCGGTCTAATTAACTCATTGTCTACGTATGCACGTACCAATGACTACGGTTTCTTAGAAACACCTTACCGCAAAGTGGTAGACGGTGTAGTAACTGATGAAGTTGATTACCTATCAGCCATTGAGGAAGGTCAGTTTGTTATCGCACAGGCGAACTCAAACTTAACTGAAACCAATGAGTTTGTAGATGAACTTATTCCATGTCGTCACAAAGGTGAATCAACCTTTATGGGTCGCATGGACCAGCAATATATGGATGTATCACCACAACAGGTGATCTCTGTAGCAGCAGCACTTATCCCGTTCCTAGAACACGATGATGCTAACCGTGCATTGATGGGTTCAAACATGCAACGTCAAGCAGTACCAACATTGAAAGCGGACAAACCGTTAGTAGGTACAGGTATTGAGTTAACACTAGCAAAAGATTCTGGTGTAACGATTGTTGCTAAACGTGGTGGTGAAGTAATGTATGCCGACGCAAGTCGCATCGTTGTTAATGTACATGAAGAAGAGCGCATCCCTGGTGAAGCGGGCATCGACATCTACAACTTAACCAAGTACACACGTTCTAACCAAAATACATGTATTAACCAAAAGCCGACTTGTATGGTTGGTGAACCGGTTACTCGTGGCGATGTGTTAGCAGATGGTCCTTCGACTGACTTAGGTGACTTAGCCCTTGGTCAAAACCTTCGCGTGGCATTCATGCCATGGAACGGTTACAACTTCGAGGATTCAATCTTACTATCAGAGCGCGTAGTTGAAGAAGATCGTCTAACGACTATCCACATTCAAGAACTACAGTGTATCGCCCGTGATACTAAATTAGGCTCAGAAGAGATCACAGCAGATATCCCGAACGTGGGTGAATCTGCACTAGGCAAGCTTGATGAATCAGGCGTTGTATATATTGGTGCTGAAGTTAAAGGCGGCGATATCCTAGTAGGTAAAGTGACTCCGAAAGGCGAAACGCAATTAACACCAGAAGAGAAGCTACTACGTGCTATCTTCGGTGAAAAAGCGTCTGACGTTAAAGACAGCTCTTTACGTGTACCTAACTCTGTAACTGGTACTGTAATCGACGTACAAGTTTTCACCCGTGATGGTGTTGAAAAAGATAAGCGTGCGTTAGAAGTTGAAGACATGCAGCTTCGCGAAGCGAAGAAAGACTTCAACGAAGAGTTCCGTATTCTAGAAGCTGGTGTTTTAGAGCGTGCTCGCAAGTTACTTGTGGCAGCTGGCTTCGATGAAGACAACTTAGCGTCACTGAATGCTGAAAAGTTACTAACTCAAAGCCTTGCTGAAGAAGACAAGCAAGCTGAACTTGAGCAACTAGCTGCACAGTACGATGAGCTTAAAGCTGAATACGATAAGAAGTTTGAAAACAAACGTCGTAAAATTACTCAAGGTGATGACTTAGCACCAGGTGTACTTAAAATTGTTAAAGTATACTTAGCTGTTAAACGTCGTATCCAACCGGGTGATAAAATGGCGGGTCGTCACGGTAACAAAGGTGTTATCTCGACTATCGTACCAGTAGAAGATATGCCATACGATGACAAAGGTCGTACGGTAGATATCGTACTAAATCCACTAGGTGTACCATCGCGAATGAACATCGGTCAGATCCTTGAAACGCATATGGGTCTAGCTGCACGCGGTATTGGTGAGCGCTTAGAAGAAATGATGAAAGAGCAACGCGAGCTTCATGAGCTACGTGAATTCATCAAACAAGCTTATGAGATCGGTGAATCTCGTCAGGTTGTGGATATCGCTAGTTTCTCTGATGACGAAATTCGTCGTTTAGCTGAAAACTTGAAAGGTGGTTTACCGATTGCTACTCCTGCATTTGATGGCGCGAAAGAAGACGAAATCAAAGACATGCTAGAGCTAGGCGGCTACCCTAGAAGTGGTCAGGTTACACTTTATGATGGCCGTACTGGCGATCAGTTTGAACGTCAAGTAACTGTAGGTTACATGTACATGCTTAAACTTAACCACTTGGTTGATGATAAGATGCACGCGCGTTCTACTGGTTCTTACAGCCTTGTTACTCAGCAGCCGCTGGGTGGTAAAGCACAGTTCGGTGGCCAGCGTTTTGGTGAGATGGAAGTATGGGCACTTGAAGCTTACGGTGCTGCTTACACTCTACAAGAAATGCTAACAGTGAAATCGGATGACGTGAACGGTCGTACTAAGATGTATAAAAACATCGTTGATGGTAACCATAAAATGGAACCAGGTATGCCAGAATCGTTCAACGTATTGTTGAAAGAAATCCGCTCACTGGGTATCAACATCGAGTTGGAAGAAAATTAAGCCAATTAGATGCTGCAGTGAACGCTGCAGCATCTGTTATGGCTGAATAGAATGTAGGGACGAGAACATCCGTCCTCAAGATTAACTCCGACAGGAGAGCTAAGGTGAAAGACTTACTTAAGTTTCTGAAGCAACAAAATAAGACCGAAGAATTCGATGCAATTCGCATTGGTCTTGCTTCACCAGACATGGTTCGTTCATGGTCATACGGTGAAGTAAAGAAACCTGAGACTATTAACTACCGTACTTTCAAGCCTGAGCGCGATGGCTTATTCTGTGCCCGTATTTTCGGCCCAGTGAAAGATTATGAGTGTTTATGTGGTAAATATAAACGCCTTAAACACCGTGGTGTGATCTGTGAAAAGTGTGGCGTTGAAGTAACACTCACTAAAGTGCGTCGTGACCGTATGGGTCATATAGAACTGGCAAGTCCAGTTGCGCATATATGGTTTTTAAAATCATTACCGTCACGTATCGGCTTAATGCTTGATATGACGCTTCGTGATATTGAACGTGTTCTTTACTTCGAATCATTCGTAGTAACTGAGCCTGGTATGACAACGCTTGAGCGTGGTCAGCTATTAGGTGAAGAAGAATACCTAGATGCACTTGAAGAGCATGGTGATGAGTTTGAAGCGAAGATGGGTGCTGAAGCAGTATTAGACTTGCTTCGTGAACTCGATCTTGCTCAATTAATTGCAGAGATGCGTGAAGAGTTACCAACAATTAACTCTGAAACTAAGCGTAAAAAGATCACTAAACGTCTTAAGTTAATGGAATCGTTCCACCAATCAGGTAATAACCCTGAGTGGATGATCATGACAGTACTTCCAGTATTGCCACCTGACTTACGTCCATTAGTACCACTAGACGGTGGCCGCTTTGCGACATCTGATCTAAATGACCTTTACCGTCGTGTTATTAACCGTAATAACCGTCTTAAGCGTCTACTAGATCTAGCTGCACCAGATATTATCGTACGCAACGAAAAACGTATGTTACAAGAAGCGGTTGATGCGCTACTTGATAATGGTCGTCGTGGTCGTGCAATTACAGGTTCTAACAAACGTCCACTTAAATCGCTTGCTGATATGATCAAAGGTAAGCAAGGTCGTTTCCGTCAGAACTTACTTGGTAAGCGTGTAGATTACTCTGGCCGTTCTGTAATCACGGTTGGTCCTACACTTAAGCTTCATCAGTGTGGTCTTCCTAAGAAGATGGCATTAGAGCTTTTCAAACCATTCATCTATGGCAAATTAGAACGTCGCGGCATGGCTACGACAATCAAAGCAGCTAAAAAGATGGTTGAGCGTGAAGTAGCGGAAGTATGGGATGTACTAGATGAAGTAATTCGTGAACATCCAGTATTACTTAACCGTGCACCAACACTTCACCGTTTGGGTATCCAAGCGTTTGAACCTGTGCTTATCGAAGGTAAAGCGATTCATTTGCATCCATTAGTATGTGCGGCTTACAACGCCGACTTCGATGGTGACCAAATGGCGGTACACGTACCGCTAACAATTGAAGCGCAGCTAGAAGCTCGTGCGTTAATGATGTCTACAAACAACATCTTATCGCCTGCTAATGGTGAGCCAATCATCGTTCCTTCACAGGACGTTGTATTAGGTCTTTATTACATGACGCGTGACCGCATTAACGCCAAAGGCGAAGGCACCGTATTTAAAGATCCTAAAGAAGCAGAAAAAGCATACCGTAGTGGTAATGCCGACCTTCACGCAAAAGTGAAAGTACGTATTAGCCAATCAGTAGCTAATGAAGATGGTGTTGTAGAAGATACAATTACAATCATTGATACTACAGTGGGTCGTGCAATTCTGTCTCTTATTTTACCTAAAGGTATGCCGTTTGAGTCAATCAACCAAGCCCTAGGTAAAAAGCAAATTTCTAGCTTATTAAATGAGTGTTACCGTCGTCTTGGTTTAAAAGACACAGTTGTGTTTGCTGACCAAGTTATGTACACCGGTTTCCACTACGCAATGAAGTCAGGTGTTTCAATTGGTATCGATGACTTAGTTATCCCACCAGTGAAAGCATCAATCATTGAAGCAGCAGAAGCTGAAGTAACTGAAATCAACCAACAGTTCCAATCGGGTCTTGTTACGGCTGGTGAAAAGTACAACAAAGTTATCGATATCTGGTCACGTGTAAATGAAAACTTATCACGTGAAATGATGGCGAACTTGTCAAAAGACACCGTAGTGAATGCGCAAGGTGAAGAAGAAGAGCAACCGTCATTTAACTCAGTGTTTATGATGGCCGACTCAGGTGCTCGTGGTAGTGCCGCTCAGATCCGTCAGCTAGCAGGTATGCGTGGTCTAATGGCACGTCCAGATGGTTCAATCATCGAGACGCCAATCACGGCTAACTTCCGTGAAGGTCTAAACGTACTTCAGTACTTCATCTCAACGCACGGTGCGCGTAAAGGTCTTGCCGATACAGCACTGAAAACAGCGAACTCGGGTTACCTAACGCGTCGTCTAGTAGACGTTGCACAAGATTTGGTAATCAATGAAGACGATTGTGGCACAGAAGATGGCTTAACAATGAAACCGCTTATTGAAGGTGGTGACGTTGTAGAAGCACTTCGCGAACGTGTACTAGGTCGTGTTGTTGCTGAGCCTGTTGTTATCCCTGGTACTAATACAGTACTTGTAGAACGTAACATCATGCTTGACGAAAAACTGTGTGACCTTTTAGAAGAGCACTCAGTTGATGAAGTTCGTGTACGTTCAGTAATCACCTGTGATAACGACTTTGGTGTTTGTGCTAAGTGTTATGGTCGTGACCTAGCACGTGGTCATATCATCAACGCGGGTGAATCAGTTGGTGTTATCGCGGCACAATCAATCGGTGAGCCGGGTACACAGCTTACGATGCGTACATTCCACATCGGTGGTGCGGCATCAAGAGCGTCTGCTGAAAATAATGTACAAGTTAAAACTAACGGTACATTAAAACTTCACAACGCTAAGTATGTATTAAATACAGACGGTAAGATTGTTATTACCTCACGTTCTACAGAAATCACTATCATTGATAGCTATGGTCGTGAGAAAGAGCGTTATAAAGTACCTTACGGTGCGGTATTAACAGTGCAAGACAATGCAGAAGTTCAAGGTAACGACATTGTTGCTACTTGGGACCCGCATAGTCACCCAATCGTTCTTGAGCATAAATCAAAAGTATCGTTCAGCGATATCGATGATTCAAATACTGAAGCACAGACTGACGAACTAACGGGTTTAACTCGTGTAGTTGTTAAAGATCTTGCTAAAGCGAATGCGAAAGAGCCGAAACTTATCATTGAAAGTGATGAGCGTGGCTTGCAAGAAACACGTCTTCCTTCATTCACTACGATTGAAGTAACAGACGGCGCGACTGCAAACCCAGGTGACGTACTAGCACGTATTCCGCAAGAAGGTTCGAAAACTCGTGATATCACGGGTGGTCTACCACGCGTAGCCGACTTATTTGAAGCGCGTAAGCCGAAAGATCCAGCTATCTTAGCTGAAATCACCGGTACGATTAGCTTCGGTAAAGAGACTAAAGGTAAGAAACGTTTAGTTATTACTCCAGCTGAAGGCGATCATTACGAAGAAATGATCCCTAAGTGGCGTCAACTTAACGTGTTTGAAGGTGAGCAAGTGTCTAAAGGTGAAGTTATCGCCGATGGTCCAGAATCACCGCATGACATCTTACGCCTACGTGGTGTGACTCATGTTGCTAACTACATTGTTAACGAAGTGCAAGAGGTTTACCGTTTGCAGGGCGTTAAGATCAATGATAAGCACATTGAAACTATTATTCGTCAAATGCTACGTAAATGTATCATTCTAGACGGTGGTGATACTGAGTTCTTAGCCGGTGAGCAAATTGAAGTGGCACGCGTTAATATCGCAAACCGCGACCTTGAAGCTCAAGGTAAGATCCCAGCGAAGTTTGAAATCCAGTTAATGGGTATCACTAAAGCATCACTAGCGACAGAATCTTTCATCTCAGCAGCCTCGTTCCAGGAGACAACTCGTGTCCTAACAGAAGCCGCTGTAAATGGTAAGAGCGATGAGTTACGCGGTCTGAAAGAAAACGTAATTGTGGGTCGATTGATCCCAGCCGGTACCGGTTTTGCGTATCATCAAGATCGTATGGCTCGTCGTAAGCAAAAAGACGTTGTTGAAGAGCAAACGGTAAGTGCAGAAGAGGCGACTCAAGCACTGACTGATGCCTTAAACGCGGATTTATCTGGAAATCAATAAACCGAATCTAATCAATAGATTAGAGTTTAGCAAGGTAGTTATCTACTGCCTTGCGAGCGGTTTAGGTTGACAGGTCAATCTTTGCTCATTAAAATTCCGCCACCCATTTACTTGCACGTTTAATACATGCTCGTAAAACAAGGGCGGATTTTTTATTTTTTTCAGTAGTAATTTTAATTTCAGGAGCTATTTAAATGGCAACTATTAACCAGCTAGTGCGTAAGCCACGTCGTAGCAAGGTTACTAAAAGTAACTCAGCTGCGCTTAAAGCGTGTCCGCAAAAGCGTGGTGTATGTACTCGCGTATATACAACTACACCTAAGAAACCAAACTCGGCGTTACGTAAAGTAGCTCGTGTACGTTTAACTAACGGTTTCGAAGTAACTTCATACATCGGTGGTGAAGGTCATAACCTTCAAGAGCACAGTGTAATCCTAATCCGTGGTGGTCGTGTTAAAGATTTACCAGGTGTGCGTTTCCACACTGTACGTGGTGCACTTGACTGTGCAGGCGTAAGCGACCGTCGTCAAGCTCGTTCTAAATACGGTGCAAAACGCCCTAAAGGCTAATTGTATTCCGTTAGTAAGGCCAAGCACTAAATATTATTAATTATTGTTTTGGGTTATTGTTCCAAAAGGACAAACCTGAATAAACCGGAGATACAAAATGCCT
Organism: Pseudoalteromonas sp. 3J6; assembly: GCF_903995135.1. Taxonomy (GTDB): domain Bacteria; phylum Pseudomonadota; class Gammaproteobacteria; order Enterobacterales; family Alteromonadaceae; genus Pseudoalteromonas. The sequence continues at coordinate 1,196,824 of NZ_LR877185.1, forward strand.
AGAAGACGCGTAATAGGTCAACGTAAAATTCTTCCAGATCCTAAGTTCGGATCGGAACTTCTTGCAAAATTCGTTAACATCGTAATGTTAGACGGCAAGAAATCTACTGCTGAAAAAATCGTTTATGGTGCGCTAGACGTGGCTGCTGAGAAATCAGGCAAGTCGCACCTAGAAATCTTTGAAACTGCACTTGATAACATCCGTCCACAGGTAGAGGTTAAATCTCGCCGTGTTGGTGGTTCAACTTATCAAGTACCAGTTGAAGTACGTCCAGTACGTCGCAACGCATTAGGTATGCGTTGGTTAGTAGACGCTGCACGTAAGCGTGGCGAAAAATCTATGGGCTTACGTTTAGCTCAAGAAATCGTTGACGCTGCTGATAACAAAGGCACTGCGGTTAAGAAACGTGAAGACGTTCACCGTATGGCTGAAGCGAATAAAGCATTCGCTCATTACCGTTGGTAATCTGTCCTTAACCTTTAAGAGGATTTTATGGCACGTACAACTCCACTTGAGCGTTACCGCAATATCGGTATTTGTGCTCACGTAGATGCAGGCAAAACCACCACAACAGAACGTGTTCTGTTCTACACAGGTCTTTCTCATAAGATCGGTGAAGTGCATGATGGCGCTGCAACTATGGATTGGATGGAGCAGGAACAAGAGCGTGGTATCACAATCACTTCTGCTGCAACAACGTGTTTCTGGAAAGGGATGGACGCTCAATTTGACGACCATCGCATCAATATTATTGATACCCCAGGGCACGTAGATTTCACTATCGAAGTAGAGCGTTCTTTACGTGTACTAGATGGTGCGGTAGTTGTTCTTTGTGCTTCATCGGGTGTACAGCCGCAAACTGAGACAGTTTGGCGTCAAGCGAACAAGTACGAAGTTCCGAGAATGATCTTCGTAAATAAAATGGATCGCACGGGCGCTGACTTCTTAACGGTTGTAAGCCAGGTGAAATCTCGTCTTGGAGCAACGCCTGTTCCAGTCCAGCTGCCTATTGGCGCTGAAGACGACTTTAAAGGTGTTATTGACCTTATTAAAATGAAAGCCATTAACTGGAATGATAAAGACCAGGGTATGACTTTCTCTTATGAGGCAATACCGGCAGAACTTCAGGAACTAGCCGAAGAATGGCGCTCTCACTTAGTTGAAAGCGCTGCTGAAGCTACTGAAGAACTAATGGATAAATACTTAGAAGGTGAAGAGTTAAGCGAAGCAGAAATTAAAAATGCTTTGCGCCAACGCACATTAGCGAACGAAATTGTTCCCATGACGTGTGGTAGTGCATTTAAAAACAAAGGTGTTCAAGCTGTGCTTGATTGCGTTGTTGAATATATGCCATCACCAACACAAGTGAAACAAATCCAAGGTATCTTAGAAAATGGTACTGAGGAAGAGCGTCCTGCTGATGATAAAGCGCCGTTTGCTGCTCTTGCATTCAAGATTGCAACAGACCCGTTTGTTGGCACTTTAACCTTTTTCCGTGTTTACTCTGGTACTGTTAAACAGGGTGACGCGGTATATAACCCAGTAAAAAGTAAGCGTGAGCGTCTTGGTCGTATCGTTCAGATGCATTCAAACTCACGTGAAGAGATCAAAGAAGTCCACGCAGGCGACATCGCGGCGGCTATTGGTCTCAAAGACGTAACAACAGGTGAAACACTGTGTGATCCGAACTCTATTATTACGCTTGAGCGTATGGAGTTCCCAGAACCAGTTATCTCTGTTGCGGTTGAGCCTCGCACAATCGCTGACCAGGATAAAATGGGTATCGCGCTAGGAAAACTAGCTGCAGAAGATCCATCTTTCCGCGTACAAACTGACGAAGAATCAGGCCAGACTATTATCTCTGGCATGGGTGAACTTCACCTTGATATCATTGTCGACCGTATGAAACGTGAATTCAGTGTTGAATGTAACGTTGGTAAGCCGCAGGTTGCATACCGAGAAGCTATTCGTTCAACTGTTGAAGTTGAAGGAAAGTTTGTACGTCAATCAGGTGGTCGTGGTCAATATGGTCACGTCTGGCTTAAACTTGAACCGATGGATATTTCGGATGATGAAGCCCCAATTTACGAGTTCGTAAACGAAACCGTAGGTGGCTCAGTGCCGAAAGAATACATCCCTGCGGTAGACAAAGGTATCCAAGAGCAAATGGCTCAAGGTGTACTGGCAGGCTACCCATTACTTGGTGTTAAAGCGACTTTATATGATGGTTCATTCCATGATGTAGATTCGAATGAAATGGCATTTAAAATAGCAGGTTCACTGGCTATGAGACAAGGTGCGCTAGATGCAAACCCTGCACTTTTAGAACCAGTAATGAAGGTTGAAGTACTCACTCCTGAAGCAAACATGGGTGATGTAGTTGGCGACCTAAACCGTCGTCGCGGCATGATCGAAGGCATGGAAGATGCACTTGGTGGCCTTAAGCAAATTAATGCTGTGGTACCACTATCTGAAATGTTCGGTTATGCGACTGCTTTACGATCTGCAACACAGGGCCGTGCCTCATACTCTATGGAGTTTTTGAAGTACGCTGAAGCCTCTAAGCAGGTTGCAGATACAATAATTTCAGCTCGCGCTGTTATATGATTTTAGCTTGTCTGGCTCAATACTGAGTCAGGCTTTAATTTCTTTATTAGGAATTTTTTAAGATGGCAAAAGAAAAGTTTGAACGCGTAAAACCGCACGTAAACGTTGGTACAATCGGCCACGTTGACCACGGTAAAACTACACTAACTGCAGCAATCACTAACGTACTTGCAAAAGTATACGGCGGTGTTGCTAAAGATTTCGCATCAATCGATAACGCTCCAGAAGAGCGCGAGCGTGGTATCACAATCTCAACTTCACACGTTGAGTACGATACACCTACTCGTCACTACGCACACGTAGATTGTCCTGGTCACGCCGATTATGTTAAAAACATGATCACTGGTGCTGCTCAAATGGACGGCGCTATCTTAGTAGTTGCTGCGACTGATGGCCCTATGCCACAAACTCGTGAGCACATCCTACTTTCTCGCCAAGTTGGCGTTCCTTACATCGTTGTGTTCATGAACAAATGTGACATGGTTGATGATGAAGAGCTACTTGAGCTAGTAGAAATGGAAGTTCGTGAACTTCTTTCTGAATACGACTTCCCAGGTGATGACTTACCACTAATTCAAGGTTCTGCACTTAAAGCACTTGAAGGCGAAAAGCAGTGGGAAGACAAGATCGTTGAGCTTGCAGAAGCACTAGATTCTTACATTCCAGAGCCAGAGCGTGACATCGATAAGCCATTCATCATGCCTATCGAAGACGTTTTCTCAATCCAAGGTCGTGGTACTGTTGTAACTGGCCGTGTTGAAGCTGGTATCATCAACGTGAATGACGAAGTTGAAATCGTTGGTATCAAAGAGACTACTAAGTCTACTTGTACTGGTGTTGAAATGTTCCGTAAGCTTCTTGACGAAGGTCGTGCTGGTGAGAACATTGGTGCACTTCTACGTGGTACTAAGCGTGAAGACGTTGAACGTGGTCAAGTACTAGCTAAGCCTGGTTCAATCAACCCACACACAACATTCACTTCAGAAGTATACGTACTTTCTAAAGATGAAGGTGGTCGTCATACTCCATTCTTCAAAGGTTACCGTCCACAGTTCTACTTCCGTACAACTGACGTAACAGGTGACGTACAGTTACCAGAAGGCGTAGAAATGGTAATGCCTGGTGATAACGTTAAGATGACAGTAACTCTAATCGCGCCAATCGCGATGGACGAAGGTCTTCGTTTCGCTATCCGTGAAGGTGGCCGTACTGTTGGTGCTGGTGTTGTTGCAACTATCGTTGAGTAATCAACTGTTGTAATGCATTAAGCATTAAAAAAACCCGAGCTTAGTCTCGGGTTTTTTAATGCTTGAAGAAAAGTGATTAGCTATCAGCTTTTAGCTGCTCGGTACTAATGTAAGCTAAGTAGCCTGAGTTAGTATCAACCCCGAGTAGAAGCCAGCGGTTTAAGAACCTCTGAATATCTATAGTTTAATATTTGAGCGCTGTTTTTTCATAGAAGGGAATATGACTATACGCTAAAACTCAGTAAAGACATGTCTATTCATTGAATAGCTATCGACTCTTATAGACTATTAGCCTAAGCTAAAAATAGCTTAAATTTACAACAGGAAATGGGCGATGAATAATAAAAATAATTATCCGCAAGGTATATTTTGCTGGGCTGAACTGTGTACTCATAATTGGAAAGATGGAAAAGCTTTTTATACCTCGTTGTTTGAATGGGGGAATGACGACCAGCCAATTGGCGAAGATGAATATTACACAATGCTTCAAAAGCAAGGTGACGATATTGCTGCCATGTACCAAATGCCTAAAGAGCAAGTGGACGATTCCACACCTAGCTACTGGCTTACCTATATTGCAGTAGATGATGTTGATACATGTGCAATTAAGGCGCAAAAGCTAGGCGCGCAAATTATAGCAGGCCCTCACAATGTTATGGATGCAGGGCGAATGTTAATGCTTAAAGACCCAACCGGGGCCACCGTGGCGTTATGGCAAGGTAAAGAGCATATAGGATGTCAGCGCCCTTGTGAGCTCGGCACGCCTTATTGGCACGAAATGGCAACGCGTGATAGCGAAGCGAGCCGTCACTTTTACTGCGAATTACTAGGTTGGCAAAGTGAAATAAAGCCTATGGAAGGTATGGATTACACCTTGTTCTTAGTTGCAGGTAAGCCTGTAGCGGGCATGCTACAAATGAATAATGAGTGGCCAGAAGACGTGCCTCCCCATTGGATGATTTACTTTGCCGTGGATAACTGCGATAGCTATGTAAAAAAAGCGGCGATCCTTGGAGGGCAAGTGTGCGTACCTGCTACAGATATCCCTGATGTAGGGCGTTTTAGTGTTATTTGCGATCCTCAAGGGGCTGTTTTTTCTATGATTGAATCGGCAATGGATGATATTAAAGCTTAGTAATTAGCAATGCTTAGGATTAATTTTAGGCTTTAGTATGGTTATTTAGTCGCAGTAATTATGTGCTTTTTTGCTATAATGGCGGTAATTACACCGCCAGTCAGCAAGAGAGTCCAATGGAACTTGAACAAGATAGCAATTTAACCCTCCCTTTATTTATTCTAGATGAGACACTAAGTACGCGTGACTTAGCGCAGCCTGACGTGGAAATTTCAGTTATTTTAAGTGATGAGCTACTGACTCAGCTATGCCAAAATCCCAGTGCTGACAGTAGTATTGGCATAAGCATTACGGACTATGAATTGAATGTCATCAATTCAAGCTTTTCAAGTGTAGTGCAAAGCGAACATGACGCTCAACTAACGCTCACTCAAGGCCCTCTATTAAGCGCTGTAGTGACTACAGTTGATGAGCTGACATTCGTATCACCTCAAGTTGATATGATGCCCACGTTCGATTTGGGCGATGAGGCAGAGTAATGAAAAAGATCATTATAAGTACATTTGTACTGATTATTTTAAGTGGCTGTGCCTACCTCGGAAATGCTCATTATAACGAACTGTTTGGTCCCGAAAAAACACAAGCGCGTATTGTTGACGCTAATAGTGGTGATGGCGCCGAATTTCTTCAACATGTAAAGCCTGTAATAGATACTCGCTGCGTGGTTTGCCATGGTTGTTATGATGCGCCTTGCCAGTTGAAGTTGTCGTCTCCTGAGGGAATAGATAGAGGGCTAAGTAAAGAGCTGGTGTACGACGGTACTCGGTTGTTAGCCTCAACGCCGAGCCGACTATTATTTGATGCAACCACCACTGAGCAATGGCGTGAAAAAGAGTTTAGCCCGGTATTAAACGAGCGAGCACAAAATGAAGAAGCCAATTTAGCCGGTAGTGTGTTATTTAACACGCTGGTATTAAAGCAAAGTTCACCTTTGCCAGAAGATGAAGTATTAGATGAACGCTTTGATTTTTCGCTTAGTCGCAACCAAAGTTGTGCGACCATGGGTGAGTTTGACCAATTAGCGGATGAGCAACCGCATGCGGGTATGCCTTATGGCTTACCAGGGGTATCGGCTGCTGAATTTCAGCACCTACAAAATTGGATTAAAAAAGGCGGGAAAATGGCGCATATCAAGCCGCCATCAGCTGCTGAGCTTGCAAAGGTAAAAAACTGGGAAGCATTTTTAAATCAAGATAGTTTGAAGTATCAGTTATCAGCGCGTTATATTTATGAACATTGGTTTTTAGCGCATATCTATTTTAGTGATGCGCAATCACCAAACTTTTTTAAGTTGGTGCGTTCAAGCACTCCTCCTGGGGAAGATATTAAGTTAATTAGCGCTCGTCGCCCTTATGATAACCCAAATGTTGAGCGTGTTTATTATCGACTGCTTCACGACCGTTCTACTATTTTGTCAAAAACGCATTTGCCACTTAAGTTAACGGATGAGAAGTTAACGCGCTTATATCAGCAGTTCATCGCACCAAAATACACTGTATCTAGCTTACCAAGCTATGAGCCAGCACTTGCATCAAACCCATTTAAAACTTTTGAAGCACTGCCTATTGATGCTAAGTATCAATTTATGCTCGATGAAGCTGAGTTAATTATTATGGGCTTCATTAAAGGACCTGTTTGCCGTGGTCAAATAGCACTGAACGTGATTAATGACCATTTTTGGGTGGCATTTGCCGATCCTGAAAAAGTGGCGACTCCAGAGGTTGGTAAAATGCTAATGCAACATGAAGACGCATTAGAGTTACCAGCAGCCGAGGAGAGTAATGCGTTACCTATTTCTAACTGGGTAAAATACTCAGTTCGCGAAAAACGCTATTTAAAAGCCAAGGTAGAGCTAGCTAATAAAATGTTCAAAAATGGCGAGCACTTAACTACTGATTTACTGTGGAAAGGGGAAGGGCATAACCAAAATGCGGCGCTGACAATTTTTCGCCATTTTGATAGTGCAACAGTTGTAAAAGGGCTTGTTGGCCAGCAACCTAAAACGATGTGGGTACTTGATTATGCATTGTTTGAGCGTATTCACTACTTACTAGTGGCAGGCTTTGATGTGTATGGCAATATTGGCCATCAATTGATAACACGTTTATATATGGATTTTTTACGCTTGGAAGGTGAGCAAAACTTTCTTGCGTTATTACCAGAGTCACAACGCGAAGCTATTAAGCAAAGCTGGTATCGTAAATCACCGCCAAGTCTATCGACCTTTTTCGAAAATAACCGTGAGTTTAGTCAGCCCAGCGGTATTAGTTACCAAACTGATAAGCCACAATCAGAGTTATATGGATTAATTAAACAAACGCTTGAGCCGGTATTAAGTCCTCGTTATGACTATAAAAAAGTACCCGCACCATTAAGTGCAATTAACACCATGCCCGCTAAAGCAATTAACTTACTCCCGCAGCTATCGTATGTGTTAGTAAAAGAGCAAGATGAGCACAAGGCTTATACGATTATTCATCATAACGCGCATTATAATATTTCGAGCTTATTAAACGAAGACGGCCAGCGTGCTTATGAAGAAGATACCGTGACAATTGTGCCTGGTTTTATTGGTGATTACCCATCAGCAATTTGGTATTTAAATAACCCGCAACAAGTTGCTGCATTTGCAGAGCAGCTATCGCTTATGCAAGTAGAGGCGGATTATCGGGCTTTAAAGTCTAAGTTTGCGATTCGTCGAACGCACCCTCAGTTTTGGCAATATAGTGATATATTACATCACGTTGCCCGCCAGTATCGGGGGGTTGAATTTGGTATGTTTGATTATAACCGCTTAGAAAATCGTTAATGATATTGTAAGTAGCCCAGCTTTTTAGTTGGGCTTTTTTATATCTAATAATTAGTGAATTAACTGATTAACTTGCTACAGTTAGATTAAAGTGAAAATAAAAAGCAGCTTGGTTTATGTTTAATATTGTAAAGAGTATTCGCAAGCGTTATCGGTGGGCATTAATTGCTATTGCCTTGCTGATCAGCGTATCCGCACTACTCATGCAATACGTCTTTTCTGTGCAAAAATACGATGCGAAAATTATCAATATAGCGGGTAAGCAACGTATGCTGTCACAAAAAATAGCGTGGCATAGTAATGCGCTAATTAATCAAACAGCTAACAAAGAACAACACCTGAAATCGTTAGCCCACTCACTTGGGCTATTCGAGCAAGGACATACTTTTTTACTCACTAAAAATAAGCAAGGTGAGGCGATTTATTTAAATGCTGCTTTAGTTGATTTATATTATGCCGCCCCAGGTAACCTAGATGCCGAGGTATCTAGTTTTATAAAACAAGCAAAAAAATTACTGACCCAACAAGAACAAGCGAATCCCGTGATGTTTTCTGTGGGCGAGATTGAAGCATTATTAAAAAAATTAGACACCGCGGTGAGCTTATTTGAGCAGCAAGCGGTGACAAAGGTTAATTGGGTAGCCAATATTGAGCTGTTGTGTTGGTTTTTGACTCTAGCGTTATTGCTTCTAGAGTTAAGATTTGTGTTTATGCCAATGGAAAGGCAAGTTTTGCAGACCCTGCTTGAGTATCAACAACAAAAAGAATTTGCCGAGCAAGTCAGTCAGAATAAAGAACATTTTATTGCACGCGCCAGTCATGAGTTTAGAACTCCGTTACAGGGATTAATTAGTTCTATAAATGAATTAAGCATTCCCAGCTCGCAACAACAAATTCAGCGTCAAGCTCAGTATTGTTCTGTTAGGCTGCTAGCGATGTTAGATGAACTTCAAGATTTACAGGCGCTTAGTTTAAACCGTTGGTCATTAAAGCCGACCTCAGACAACCTACTAACAACTTTAAACAAAATACTGGCTGTGTATCAATATGGCTGTACTGAGAAAGGGTTAAAGTTAATTACCGAGTTAGCACCGAACTTAGACTGCGCGGTGATTGTAGATCACGCACGGCTACAACAAATTGTTTCTGAACTACTTAATAACGCATTAAAGTTTACTGAGCAAGGAGAGGTCACCGTCATTGCTACGCTCAATAACCATCAGTTAGAGTTAAGCATAAAAGACAGTGGTTGTGGCTTTAGCCACCAAATTGATCAGCTCGAATTAAACAACAATCAACAAAGTAACCATTTTCAAGGCCTTAGAACAGGGCTTACCCGCGTGCAATATATTGTTAATGCGCTTAATGGCGACATTCGTTTTGAGAATAATCATCCACAAGGCGCCATTGTATTTTTAAGCCTACCATTAGAGATGGACACAAGCGAAACTAAGCCAACGCGCTTGCCTGATGATCTTAAGTGTTTAGTGGTTGAAGATAACCCGCTCAACATGTTAGTTCTAACAAAGTTATTAAGTTCTTTGAATATACAGGTTGAATCGGCTGAAAATGGCAAAGTCGCTTGTGAAATGGCGGCTGAAAATAGCTATGATGTTATATTTATGGATTTAAATATGCCGGTTTTGGATGGCTTTGAAGCCACAAAGCTGCTACATGAAAAAGACAAAACACGACCCATTATTGTGGTTACCGCAAACACTTCTGATAGTGATATAGCTCGCGCTAAAGCTTGTGGAGCAATAAGTCATATTCATAAACCTATAGATCAGCAAAGTATAATAGCGGCACTAAACGATGCTCTTCTAACAGAGGTTGATTAAATCTCACTTGCCTAATTGTTATTTTGTACGTTAATTTGAATTTTTAAGCCTTATTTTGGGATCTAGTGTGCGCTCAATTTTACTTCAGCAATTTAATGGTTATTTATCCACCGGTGGCAGTAATCGCTATTATATTAAGGATTTAACTTGGCAAGTAAAACAGGGGGAACACTGGGTATTGCTTGGCGGCAATGGCGCCGGTAAATCTGCGCTTGGGGCTACGCTTATTGGTGAAGCCAAGCAACAAAGTGGGCAACGCCATAGTACTTTTAATAATCTACAGTTAGTTTCAAGTGATTTACAAAAGCAGTTATTAAGCGCTAATCGCAAAAGTGATAAACCACAAAAAGTAACCGACATACTCTTTTCTGCGCCTGAAATTAATCGCGATTTATGTCAACAGCTAATTACTGCTCTTAATTTTGATGCCTTACTTAATCGTAATTTTACTGATTTATCGACCGGTGAAACACGTAAATTATTATTGATTAAAGCACTGTCTGCTAATAGTGATTTAGTTGTGCTTGATGAACCATTTGATGGCTTAGACACTGAATCGGCTAGGCAGTTAAACCGCCTATTAAAGCAACTGAGTACGCACACTTGCTTTGTGTTTGTACTAAACCGTGTTGATGAAATTCCTGCGTTTGTTGATCACTTTGCTTATGTGAGCAAGGGTCTTTTACAACATAGCTTAGCAAAACCGTGCGCAGCAAAACGAGCCGATTTATTTAAGTTACTGCATTTAGAACATACATCTATAACTATTCCAGATTCACCCGAGCCTACTTTTATTTCAAATGTAAACGCGCCACTCGTTAAGCTTACTGATACGCATGTACGTTATGGTGAACAGACTATTTTTGAAAACTTAAACTGGACGATTAAGCAACACCAACATTGGCAACTTACCGGCAAGAATGGCTCAGGAAAAACCTGTTTATTAAATTTAATCACCGGTGATAACCCTCAGTGTTATAACAATGAGATTGAGGTGTTTGGTTTTAAGCGTGGCACAGGAGAGAGTATTTGGGATATAAAACAGCATATTGGTTATATCTCTAATACCTTGCATTTACAGTATAGAGTGAGTATTTCGGCGCTCAATACTGTTATCTCTGGGTTTTTCGATAGTATTGGTTTATATCAACAAGCCAGCGAGTTACAAATGCGGTTAGCGAAACAGTGGCTGGCATTAATTGGCCTAAGCGATAAAGCAAATTGCACTTTTACTCAACTATCGTATGGCGATCAGCGCTTATTACTGATTGTACGCGCAATGGTTAAACACCCCGCATTAGTTATTTTGGATGAGCCATGTTTAGGGCTTGACGAGGCAAATCGTCAACGCGTTTTACTGCTTATAGAAAAGGTGTGTGCGGCAAAAACGAGTACTGTTATTTATGTAAACCATCATGCAGCAGATGCCATTAAAGGGGTTGAACACACCCTAAAAATGGAAGACTTTAAACCAACTCATTATGAGCAGCAGGCGGCTCATAATGAGTCGATTATATAAGCTTGTTTATAACTGAGTCACTGTGAATCCTTGGTCACGCAGTTGTTTAATTAAGCCATGTTGCTCAACTAAATGCAGAGCACCTACAGCTATAAAAATATTGCCTTGTTCAAGTTTTGGGGTGAGCTGAGTGACCCAATTATTATTACGCTCAATTAGCATCACTTGTTCGCTTTGTTGGCCGTATTGGCTGTTATCAAAACTGGTGTGGTAGTAGCTGGTTAGGGTTTTCATATCGCCCTGCTTCCATGCATTTACTAGAGAAATAAAGTAGGTATTAATATCACTGAGTTGTTCAAAGGTTTCTGCCATCATAGCGTTGCTTAATGACTCTAAACCATTAAACATTTGTAGCTGCTGCTCTATGGTTTCAAGCTCTGCAATTTTAATATTATTCTGTTGGGCATAATCTAATACCTGCTTATCAATACCATTTTTATCTGAATAACCTGCGTTTTGAAACTCAATTTGCATCATGGTTAACATCACAGCCCAAGGTTTAAAGCTGTTGAACATGGCAATATCAATCGACTTTTTTGCAAAGTAGTCTTTCAGGAGTTGATAATTTTCTGTCGACAGCTCACTCTGTAGTGTGCGCCCGTTATTAAGCAGCATATACGGCATAGAGCGTTGCTGCATTTGTAAAGGTGATAGCTTACTAATATCCACTTCAACAACCACTTGCTTGCTGTTACCTAGTGCGTTAGTCACTTTTTGTGGTAGCCCTTTCATGCTGGCATCACCTACATGCACGGTGCCAAATAAATATGAACTAGCGCCTTGTTTTTCTATTTTGAATAGAGCTGGAGCTGGATAGCCATTCACACTAAATGCTAAAAAAACGAACGCCATCAATATATGACTGATACGCAATGACACTTTCATAAAGAATCCTAACCAAGTTAAAGTTGTTTTATAAATACTAACTTAGTTTACTTTATAGGTAACGTAAAAATGCCAGATTAAAAAGCGCTATTGATACCAATTATTGCTGTAGGCCATGTTGCCAAAATTAGTCAAAACGCGTTCACTTTGTTATGAACTATGAACTATGAACTATGAACTATGAACTATGAACTATGAACTAAAGGCGATTCGTGAAAAGCTTCATAGACTGAGAAAAAACACCACCATGACCTACAGCAGCACTAATGCTTTTTTTACTTTGGCTAATTAAGCCCATAAAACAGACCACCAAAGCAGAACGGTGATGAGCATGGCGATAAAGACACTGGCAGAAGCGATGTCTTTAGCTAGGCCTGATAGTTCATGATATTCGCTACCGATGCGATCAACCACCACTTCGACTGCGGTATTGACCAACTCAGCAAATAACACAAACAATAAGCTGGCAATCAATATTAATTTGCTACTTAAAGTAATTTCTTGCAAGCAGGCAAATACGCCTAGCAAACTAAATAAAACCAACTCTTGCTGAAAAGCAGCCTCAAATCGACTCATCCACTTTAGGCCATTAAATGTATGGCTTAAGGTAAAAATTAGGCGCATTAGGCCTTGGCGTTTTATAACGGTTTTATTTTTCATATTTTAGTTTCGCTATGGCTAATCGTTTGACATGACGCGAGTAAATCTTCAGAGGTTTGGTAGGTTTTACTCACAACACCGGTTAAGTTTAAAAGGGTATGAAAAATAGCATCGTGTGATTGCGCTAAAGTGCTATTTAAATTGTTGAGACACTTGGCTGTAATGCGCTGATTATGCTCATCAGCCCAGATGTAAAGAGGCACATGGGTTTGAGTTGTTGGTGCAAATGCATAGGGAAAGCCATGTAAGTACGCGCCATTTTCACCGAGCGACTCGCCATGGTCCGACACATACAGTAATTGCTTATCAATATTGGCTGGTAGTGCCTTTAACTGTTCAATAACTTGAGCGTTGATAAAATCACTATAAGCAATTGTATTGTCGTAGGTGTTAACCAGTTCTTCTGCGCTACAGTTCTGAATATCGCTGCGGTCGCAGGTTGGGCTAAACTGTTTAAATTTTTTAGGGTAGCGCTTAAAGTAAGTGGGGCCATGTGAACCCATCATATGCAGCACTATAAGCGTATTAGCCTGACTCAAGTTAGCAAGCTTGTGCTTTAATGGGGCTAGCAACGCTTCATCAAAACAGTATTTACCATCACATAGTTCGGATGCTTTGGTATCAATATTAGTGGTAGGTACGCGCGAGCAGACGTTTTTACAGCCACTGTTATTATCAACCCACAAGACATCTGCGCCTGCTTGCTGTATCAAATCAATCACGTTTTGCTGATTATCACTGTCTAAACGAGAAAAATTGGCATGAGTTTGCAGTGAAAACATGCACGGTACTGACACTGCCGTGGCCGTGCCACACGACGATACATTATCGAAATAAGTGACATTATGTTTTTGTGTGTATTGGTTGGTATTGCGCTCATAGCCTTGGTAGGAAAAGTTTTCAGCTCGTGCGGTTTCACCTACTACTATGACAGTAACTCGTGTTGTACTTGGCGATGCTAAAGTTGGTGTGGTATCAATATTTTTAAATTCAATATCGCTGTAAAGCAACTGGTCACGTGCATACTTATAGCCACTAGAAAGGTATTGAAATGGAATGATTTCTTTTTTCAATATACGGTTATTTCGACCTGTTGCCGCGTAATCGGCGTAAAAGTTTACTACCACTAAAGCAATCAAAGCACCGCATGCTAGTAACAGTTTAATACGACTTAGTATTTCTTTGTGTGGGCGGGCACAGTTTACGTTTATACGACTCAAAACAAAGGCAGGTAATGCGCCAAAAAGCAGTAAAAAGCCAACAAGTTGCAAGTTTAAATAGCTTATTGCTTCACTAGAGTCCGTCTCTGCTGCGTTTTGTATCATTGAGTAATCAAATACTACTCCATAGTTTAATGAGCCGTAAAGTGCGGCACTTGAGAGCACGAGTAGTAAGTAGTTGATGGGTTTTAATAGCCCTCGAACAGACACCAAAGAAAAAAATATAACTAATAAACACACAAGTAGTAGCGGTACAGAGAATAGAAATAACCACGAAAATGTGTGCAGCGAAGTAATAGCGCTAAACGCACCATGCATAAATGGAATATTAATGATTAAGCCATAATAGCATGCCATTAAAATAACAAATGCATTAGCGCTACAGTTAAAGTAAAAGCGCTTTTTGGTGTTTGCTTGTGATTGCTTACTGAGTTTGAAAATTGAATTCATAACACATCTCTTTTTAGTGAACGTTGTTATGCTAGGTCGTCACACTTAAGAAACGCTTAAGAAGTCAATTTATTTTATTTTGTGAGCTATAAAATACAGCGGTTTGCTAAAAATTAATCAAACCATAATTCACCGTTATAAGAATAGTGAATTTCCTGAGTTGAAATGAAGGGATAAAAAATTCACTTTGTTTAGGTTGTTTGAATTTTAAAACCTAGGCCGGCGTGTTTTTATAATTATTTTGGATTGAATTTGATGTTGACTTAGCGCCCTGAGCGCGGTACTAATATAAAAAGACAGCGAAACAAGAGTTTCGTAATTACAGAAATTAAATGGTATTAAATTTTATGCTTAACAATGCACTTAACCTAGTCCTGATTATTATCGTGGTGATTATTCCCGCGAGGGCTTCGTAGTGCTTTAAAAAACTAAGCATTGAAAAGCCCTCCGCACTTAACCGTCCGGGGGGCTTTTTAGTTTTAAGATTAAATTTTAACGGGTTGTCACACAGGAATGAGGATTTACTAATGACAGGCGCAGAACTAACAATTGATTTACTCGCCAAGCACGGCGTAGATGAAGTATTTGGCTACCCAGGTGGTGCTATTATGCCCATTTACGATGCCTTGTATGGTGCGCCTGTAAAACATTACCTCACTCGCCATGAACAAGGTGCAGGATTTGCAGCCGTAGGCTATGCACGCAGTACTGGCCGATTAGGTGTATGTTTAGCAACATCAGGCCCGGGTGCTACTAACTTAATTACCGCATTGGCTGATGCCATGATGGACTCAGTGCCTTTACTTGCCATCACCGGGCAAGTACCAACCGCAGCTATTGGTTCTGACGCCTTTCAAGAAATAGACGTGCTGGGTATGTCGCTTTCATGCACAAAACACAGTTATATGGTTGAGCGAGCAGAAGATTTAGCCGAAATATTACAAGAGGCGATGCATTTAGCACAAAGCGGTCGACCTGGCCCTGTTTTGGTTGATATCCCCAAAGACATTCAAATGGCGCAAGTACCTTTTAAACCTTGGTTAGCGGTAGATGAATATTTGCCTCAACTAGATCTAAATCAAGTTGCTATTGCTAACCAATTACTCAGTGAAGCCAAACAGCCTGTTGCCTATGTTGGTGGCGGGGTCCATGCCGCTGATGCGCAAGCGCAGTTAATGCAATTTTTAAATAAAACGCAAATGCCAGCGGTTTCAACCCTTAAAGCATTGGGCAGTGTATTACCTGATTACGAATATGATTTAGGCATGCTAGGTATGCATGGCGGTCAAGCAGCTAATTTAGCGGTGCAAGAATGTGATGTATTAGTGTGTATTGGCGCACGCTTTGATGACCGTGTAACCGGCAATTTAGCTAAGTTTGCTGCAAAAGCAAACGTGATTCATTTAGACATAGATGCAGCCGAGGTAGGAAAACGTAAACCCGCAAAAGCGTCATTAATTGCTGATTTAAAAACGTCACTTCCTGCGCTTGAGTGCGTGGTTACACCAAAAGCGTGGTGCGATCATAGTAAAAAAATGAAGGTCAAACACGCGTGGCGCTACGACTACCCTGGTGAAAAAGTATTTGCTCCTTACTTACTTAATCAACTTAGCCAGCGTATGCCAAGCACTAGTGTGGTGTGTTGTGATGTAGGCCAGCATCAAATGTGGGTCGCCCAGCACATGAAGTTTAGCCACCCTTGTAACCACTTAAGCAGTGGTGGTGCAGGCACTATGGGGTTTGGTTTACCCGCGGCTATAGGTGCACAAATCGCGCGTAAAGATGACTTTGTGATCACCGTTTCAGGTGATGGTTCAATCATGATGAATATTCAAGAGCTTGCCACTATTCGCCGTAATAATTTACCAGTAAAAATACTGATACTAGATAACCAGCGCTTGGGCATGGTGCGTCAATGGCAGGAGCTATTTTTTGAAGGGCGTTACAGCGAAACTAACCTGTCAGACAACCCTGACTTTGTACAACTTGCTGCTGTGTTTGGCATTCCTGGGCAAACAATTACCCATGCCAACCAAGTGGATGATGCAATCACTGCTTTATTAAATAGCGATGGACCTTATATTGTTCATGCTTGTATCGATGATAAAGAAAACGTATGGCCACTTGTTCCGCCTGGGGCTGCTAACGATGAAATGATGACGGAGAAAGCACAATGAAACACAGTTTAACTATTGCCTTAAAAAGCCAAAGTGTCGCAATCGAGCGCTTTTTACGTGTGGTGCGTCATCGTGGTTTTGATTTAACTCACTTACAGCTCAATATGGACGATGGTCAATATAATATGGCGATGACGGTTGATAGCGATAAGCCAATTTACTTGCTTACCAGCCAGTTAAATAAATTGGTTGATGTGAAACATGTGACGCTACAAAGCTTACAGCAACAGGCTGTATAAAATAAATTTAATGAATTTTACGAGTAACTGATTATTTGGTTATTCATCAATTTTTAGAATGAGGAATGCCCGCATTAATTGCGGCAAACACTGAGGTAACTATGGCTAAATTAAGAAGTGCAACTACCACTGAGGGGCGTAAACGCGCAGGCGCAAGAGCATTATGGCGTGCAACAGGCATGACTGATACCGACTTTGGTAAGCCAATTATTGCTGTTGTGAACTCATTTACGCAATTTGTACCGGGGCACGTGCATCTTAATCAGCTTAGTGAACTGATGGCTGAAACTATTACTCAGGCCGGTGGTGTACCAAAAGAATTTAATACCATTGCTATCGATGACGGTATTGCCATGGGTCACGGCGGTATGCTTTATTCACTGCCATCGCGCGATTTAATTGCCGACTCAGTAGAGTATATGGTGAACGGCCATTGTGCCGATGCGATGATTTGTATTTCTAACTGCGACAAAATCACCCCTGGAATGATGTTAGCGGCGCTGCGTTTAAATATACCCGTTATTTTTGTATCGGGCGGCCCAATGGAAGCAGGTAAAACCAAATTAGCGAATATCGATATTAAACTCGATTTGGTTGATGCTATGGTTAAAGGCGCTGATGAATCGGTAAGTGATGCCGACTCTGAGCAAGTTGAGCGATCTGCATGCCCTACCTGTGGGTCGTGTTCAGGGATGTTTACCGCCAATTCTATGAACTGTTTATTAGAAGCAATTGGCCTTGCGCTGCCTGGTAATGGGACCACGCTTGCGACCCATAAAGACCGCAAACAACTGTATGTTGAAGCGGGGGCACGTATCGTTGATTTATGCCGTGAGTACTACCAAAAAGATAACCAAGAAGTACTGCCTCGTGCCATCGCTAATAAAACCGCATTTATGAACTCTATGGTGGTTGATATTGCTATGGGCGGTTCATCAAATACGGTATTGCATTTACTCGCAGCGGCACAAGAAGCCGGCGTTGATTTTGATATGTCACACATTGATGAACTTTCACGTAAAACCCCGTTTTTATGTAAAGTTGCTCCAGCTACCGCGCAATACCACATTGAAGATGTACACCGCGCTGGTGGCATGATGGCCATAGTACGCGAGCTTGGAAAAGCAGGACTGGTTGATTTATCGGTTAACCATGTTGCTGGTATGACAATGGGTGAGCTGGTTAAAAAATGGGATGCAACTGATCCGAACAACGAAGCCGCGCAAAAGTTTTACCGTGCTGGCCCTGCTGGAATTAGAACAACAAAGGCGATGAGCCAAGATTGTCGTTGGGATGAAGGTGACAACGACCGTGAAAACGGCTGTATCCGCAGTGTCGAACATGCATTTCGTCAAGATGGCGGCCTGGCGGTACTTGCTGGTAACTTAGCGGTTGATGGCTGTATTGTTAAAAGTGCGGGGGTTGTCGATGAAATGCTGCACTTTGAAGGTACTGCGGTTGTGTATGAGTCACAAGATGATTCTGTAGAAGGGATTTTAAATGGCGAGGTAAAAGCCGGCGATGTGGTGGTTATTCGCTACGAAGGGCCTAAAGGCGGCCCTGGTATGCAAGAAATGCTATACCCAACTAGCTATTTAAAATCAAAAGGTTTGGCAGAGCAATGTGCATTAATTACTGATGGGCGTTTTTCAGGTGGCACGTCGGGTTTATCGATTGGCCATGTATCGCCAGAAGCTGCCAGCGGTGGCGCAATTGCTTATGTTGAAAACGGCGATAAAATTATCATCGATATTGCCACCCGAGAAATTACGCTGGCGTTAAGCGATGAAGAGCTTGAAGCTCGCAAGCAAAAACAACTGGCTCGTGGTAAACAAGCGTATAAACCGCTTAATCGTGATCGTTATGTATCATCTGCGCTTAAAGCGTATGCGCTACTTGCAACTAGTGCCGATAAAGGCGCAGTTCGCGATTTAGCCAAACTGGAGGAGCTTAGCTAGGTATGGTTTCTCAAGAACTCGATTATTTTCGCGCGATTATCCAAGCCAATATGGAGCCTTTAGCCAAGGTAACTGAGGTAAGTGAAATGGCCGAATTGAGTGCACGATTAGGTAATCATGTTTGGTTAAAACGTGAAGACCAGCAACCCGTGTACTCGTTTAAATTACGCGGTGCTTTTAATAAATTAAATAAGCTGCCCAAAGGCTCGGTTGTGATCACCGCATCCGCAGGTAACCATGCCCAGGGTGTGGCACTAAGTGCCTCACACTTAGGGCACAAAGCCACCATTGTGATGCCCGTGACCACACCTGAAATAAAGGTTAATGCGGTAAGGGCATTGGGTGGTGAAGTCGTATTGCATGGCCATCAATTTGATGCCGCAAAAGCGTATGCGCTGGAATTAACTGAGCAGCGAAACGGCGTATTTGTACCGCCATTTGATGACCCTGATGTGATTGTTGGTCAAGGTACGGTTGCCCGTGAATTAATGCAACAGCTCAACGATTTAGATGTGGTATTTATTCCTGTTGGCGGCGGCGGCTTGCTGGCAGGTATGGCGGTATATATTAAGTCGCTGCGCCCCGATATCAAAGTGATAGGGGTTGAGGCGAATGAAAGCGCCTGCTTAAAAGCTGCTTTAGCAGCAGGCGAGCCGGTAGAGCTCGATCGCGTTGGCAGTTTTGCCGATGGTGTTGCCGTTAAAATAATTGGTAGCGAAACATTCAGACTGGCACAAAAGTTTTGTGATGAAGTAGTTACCGTATCAGACGATGAAATATGTGCAGCCATGCAAGATATTTTTGTATCAACCCGTGCTATAGCTGAGCCTTCAGGAGCGCTTGCAACTGCAGGGCTTAAAAAATGGTCTCAGCAGTCGGGTTTAAAGGGGTTAAATTTAGCCGCTATTTTGTCTGGTGCTAATTTAAACTTTGATCGCTTACGTTATGTGGCTGAGCGCACTGCGCTGGGTGAGAAAAACGAAGCTTTATTAGCCGTGACCATTGATGAAAAGCGCGGTAGTTTTAAGCAGTTTTGTACATCTTTAGGTGGGCGTGCCATTACTGAGTTTAACTATCGTTATGCGGGGCCTGGCGAGGCGCAAATTTTTGTTGGTATTGCGCTACGTCAAGGGTTAGCAGAACTTGAAGAGCTTAAACAAAGTCTAACAGATAACAAATATACCTTTTGCGATTTGTCAGATAACGAATTAGCAAAGCTGCATGTACGCTATATGGTTGGCGGTAAAGCGCCAGAGCAGTTACATGAACGCTTACTAAGGTTTGAGTTTCCAGAGTACCCAGGGGCATTGGCGCGCTTTTTAGATACGCTGGGTAGTAACTGGAATATCACTTTATTTCACTACCGCAATCATGGCGGGTCAATGGGGAATGTATTAGCAGGCTTTGCTATTGAACCAAGTCAATATGAGATGTTTAATGAGCACTTAAATCGGCTAGGTTACAGTGTCCAAGACGAAACCGATAACCCCTGTTTTACTCAGTTTTTAACTACCCAACCTCAAGCAGAAAAGCTTGAAAAAATCGCTCTAGCCTAACTCTATCCTAAGCAAGCATCTTACCCCGATGCTTGCTTTATTAGCTGTTTTACATATAGTTATAATTAATTATCATGTTTATGGAAGCCTGCTTTGCTACTTAAAGGAATAATAATTAGCACCTGCTTTTTTTGTAGCCAGTTAACGGCGCAGGAATCAGTCACGTTACAATTAAAGTGGACGCACCAATTTCAATTTGCTGGCTATTATATGGCCAAACAAAAAGGCTTTTATAATGAGGCCGGTTTAGACGTCAATATAGTTCCTGCCGATCCAAAACGGCCAAATAGTTTTGGTGCGGTAGAGCGAGGAGAGGCGCAATTTGGTGTAGCACATTCAGGTATATTAGAACGCCGTATTGCCGGTGAACCCTTTGTAGCCATGGCTGCCATATTACAGTTTTCTCCTTACTGTTGGATGGTAAAAGAAACTTCAGATATTTTTCATGCTCGTGATTTTATTAACAAGCGTGTAAGTGAAGTCAGCAAAGAGAGTAATTCTGAGTTACTAACTATGCTTAAGCGCAGTGGTATTGATACCGAAAAACTGGCTGTTTACAAAGGCGATGAATTACAACAAGCATGGATGGAAAATAAATTAGATGCCATAGAAGTGTATGTTACCGACCTACCTTATCATATGGATCAGCAAGGGGTTGCTCATAGACTTATATGTCCACAACGTTATGGGATGGATGTATACGCGGATATTTTATTTACCAGCGATAGTATGGTTAAGTATCACCCCGATACGGTAGAAAAGTTTTATCAAGCAAGTTTAAAAGGGTGGCGCTACGCGGTAATGAATATGGATGAAGCCATTGCCATAACCCAACAGTTTTATGCGCCTGATCGCAGTTTTCATCAACTGGCATATGAGGCTGAGGTACTTAAAGACTATATTGCTCCACCGAGTACTACTGTGGGTAATATGTCGATGGCTAAATGGCGTTTAATTGCTGACTTATATGAGATTGATCAAACAAAGTTTGATGAAGTAAAAGCTGATTTTATTTATAAATATAAAAAGCAAGAAACACTGCAGCTTTCTTGGATGCTAATTGCGGCTATTATAATAAGCATTATTTCTATCCCTCTGTATTTACGTTTAATACTTAAATCGGCTAAACAAAAGCGGGTATAAGGTTAAGCAATTCCCTTGCTCTGCGAGGTTAAAAAATAACTGCTTAATCAGGTGCTATTGTGCTGGTATAATTAAGCGTCTTTTTTATATCCTTAAGCTGTTATGACCTTAACTGAGCAATTTTCTGCCCTAGACTCTTTGCTAATGAATACTCGCTTGTATTGGCAGTGTACTGCATTTGATTTTGACGCTTTACCTTGGCCTGAATTACATGCTCCTTTGAGCGCTTTATCCGATCAGGCGGTTGCTGAATTAGACTCTGATCAAGAACAGCTCTATCAGTTTTTTTCATCCTATATTCCCGCTGTTGAGCAACTTAGCCGATTAGTGTCATTGCCTGCCATTACTAACACTCGGAAGGAATACCCGTTTTGGATCAGTAATGGTATTAAAGGTCGAAAGTTTACTCAGCTACAAGATTTTGTTGGCGCATTGCCCATTAGTAATCAGCCTGTATTAGAGTGGTGTGCAGGTAAAGGCCATTTAGGGCGAATGTTAGCTTTTAATGGTGCGCAGAGTGTACACAGCGTTGAGCTACAATCTCATTTGTGTGAACAAGGGAAAAAAAGTGCACAGCAGCAGGGACTTGCAATACAATTTAGCCAAGCCGATGTACTTAAGGATAGCATTCAGGATTTTTTTAGCCCACACACTCATGCCGTCGCTTTGCATGCCTGCGGTGCGTTACACCAAACTTTTATGCATCAAGCCAGTGCAGCAAAAGTACCACAAATTAGCTTTTCACCTTGTTGCTATCATTTATTTACTGATAATAATTACCAAGCGATGAGCGAGCATGCTCAGCAAAGTCGATTAAACTTAACTCACAGAGATTTAAAGCTCGCCCTGCAAGAAACTGTTACAGCTCCTTCGCGAGTAGGCAAAGTGCGAAAAACAGAAGTGGAGTGGCGACTCGGGTTTGATGCCTTAAGAAAGTCACTTACTGGTGAGTTAGGGTATGTCAGCGTCCCTTCAGTGAATAAAGCGATATTTTCAGATTCGTTTGCAGCATTTTGTAACTGGGCGGCAGACAAAAAAGCCTTAAAACTGCCAAAAGATATTGATTACAATAAGTTTTTATTGATTGGGCAGGCGCGAAAAAAAGTAACAGAGCGAGTTGAACTGGTTCGACATGTGTTTAGAAGAGCAATAGAAGTTTGGCTTGTGCTCGATCGTGCTTTATATTTGCAGCAGCAAGGCTATGACGTCAGTGTTAATACATTTTGTGAGAAGCAATTAACACCCCGTAATATTTTAATTTTAGCCAGTTTAAAAACGCCCTCAACCTAAAAGAGATGTAATGAGAAATTTAAATAACTTACTAGAAAATAATAAACGCTGGGCATCTAGAACGAGCGAAGCGAACCCTGAATTTTTCAAAATTTTATCGATGCAACAAAACCCAGAATACTTATGGATAGGTTGCTCTGATTCACGGGTGCCAGCTAATCAAATTGTTGATTTATTACCGGGTGAGTTATTTGTGCACCGTAATGTTGCCAACGTGGTTGTACATACCGATCATAATTGTTTATCGGTTATGCAGTACGCGGTCGAAGTATTAAAAGTAAAACATATTATGGTTGTTGGCCACTACGGTTGTGGTGGTGTGCAAGCGGTACTAAACGAGGACCGCTTTGGCTTTATTGATAACTGGCTCCGCCACGTTGGTGATGTAAAAGAAAAACACCTAGAGCAACTTAATGCTCTGCCAGAAAAACAACGTCTTGATCGTTTAATAGAGCTTAATGTGATTGAGCAAGTGCGTAACGTATCTCGCACTAGCATTGTTCAAGATGCATGGTTAAGAGGCCAGGAACTCACGGTGCATGGTTGGGTATATGGCTTAGAAAATGGTCATTTGCATGACTTAGAATCGGTAGTTAGTTGTGCTGAAGAAGAGTGTGAAAGCTATAAAAAAGCAGTACACCATGTACTAAATAAATCTGCGGACAGTCACCTTTAATATGGCCAAAACGGCGCTAATAATCGGCAGTACCGGCTTAGTTGGCAGCCAGTTATTACAACAGCTGTTAGCATCTTCTTGCTATTCAAAGGTAGTGAGTTTATCGCGCCGCCAATTAGATTTTTCTCATCCTAAATTAATTAGCCATGTTATTGATTTTGAAAATTTGACGCATCATGTTGAATTGTTCAAAGGTGACGTATTCTTTTCTTGCTTAGGGACCACATTAAAGCAAGCGGGCAGTGTGGCTGCACAACGTAAAGTTGATTTTGAATACCAATTTATTTGTGCGCAAATGGCGGCCAATAACGCTGTTCCGCATTATTGTTTGGTATCGTCAAGTGGCGCAAATGCGCATAGTATGAGCCGTTATTTAAAAATAAAAGGAGAGCTTGAGCAGCAGGTGAAGCAGCTTGGCTTTGCACGCTTGAGTATATTGCAACCGTCTTTATTAGTCGGCGAGCGTTCAGAGCTTAGAATTGCAGAAAAGCTAGGTGAGGTGGTACTTCCACTGCTAACGCGTTTTGGTATCCTCAAACGGTATAGACCCATTACCGGTGAGCAAGTAGCTAATAAATTGCTGAGGGTAAGCATAGAGCAGCAACAAGCAACGGGTTATTATGTGCTGGACGAGCTATTTGAATAACTGAGTGATTAGCGCCATAAAGCAGGTTCGTCTATGGCGTTATATTTATTATTCAGCGTCTGTTTTTGCCGATAATTGCTGTTCAAGTATTGCCACTTTTGCTTCTAATTCAGTTAGCTTTTCACGTGTGCGGATCAGCACTTGGCTTTGAATATCAAACTCTTCACGGCTTACAAAGTCCATTTCGGCAAGCTTATTTTGTAACACTTGCTTAGTTTTACCTTCAAGTGTGTCAGCCAGGTTTTTTACACCTTGTGGCATGTTATTAGTGATCTGTTTCGCAATTTCTTCAAGTTTTGCTGGGTTAATCATAGTCGTCCCTTGCCTGTTGCCTAAAATGATAATAACTAATATTACCTTATTGGCTAGGCGTATTGTAGTGATTACGTTAAAATTGCCCGTCTTTTTGCAATCAGCTGGTCGTTATGAAACTCAATCCTAAACAAGATGAAGCGGTAAAGTACATTAGTGGTCCTTGCTTAGTATTAGCCGGCGCAGGCTCGGGTAAAACGCGAGTTATCACCAACAAAATTGCTTACTTAGTACAAAAATGTGAGTATCAAGCGCGTAATATTGCGGCGGTTACCTTTACCAATAAAGCGGCTAAAGAAATGCGCGAGCGGGTTTTGCAAACCTTAGGCAAACAAGAGTCTAAAGGTTTATGGGTGTCTACCTTTCATACGCTTGGGCTTGAAATCATTAAAAAAGAGTTAAAAACACTGGGTTTTAAACCCGGTTTTTCGTTGTTTGACGACCAAGATACGAATCAATTACTCGGTGATTTAACCGAAGACGAGCTTAAAAAAGACAAAGACTTACTGAACCTGCTAAAAATGCAAATTGGTAGTTGGAAGAATGAGCTTATTTTACCAGAGCAAGCTATTCGCGAAGCCAGAGAGCCGCAAAAAGCATTGTTTGCTCAGTTGTATGCGCGTTACCAAAATCAATTAAGAGCGTATAACGCGCTGGATTTTGATGATTTAATTATGATCCCCACGCTGCTTTTAAGTAGTAATGCCACATCACGTGAGCGATGGCAGCAGCGTTTTCGTTATTTACTGGTGGATGAATATCAAGATACCAATACCAGCCAATATCAATTAGTGAAATTGCTGGTAGGCGAACGAGCACGCTTTACTGTGGTGGGAGATGACGATCAGTCAATTTACTCTTGGCGTGGTGCTCGTCCACAAAACTTGGTGTTATTAAGTAAAGATTACCCTGGGCTTCGATTAATAAAACTAGAACAGAACTATCGTAGTGCTGGACGCATTCTTAAAGCGGCCAATATCTTAATTGCAAATAACCCCCATGAGTTTGAAAAAAAGCTCTTTAGTGAGTTGGGCTATGGTGAGCAAATTAAAGTCATTGGCTGTCGCGATGAAGAACATGAATCAGAGCGTGTGGTTGCAGAGATTATTTCTCATAAATTTATGAAACGCACCAGCTATAAAGATTACGCTATTTTGTACCGGGGTAACCACCAAGCGCGGGGCTTTGAAAAATCGTTAATGAGTAACCGAATCCCGTATAAAATTAGTGGTGGAATGTCGTTTTTTTCACGTTCTGAAATTAAAGATATCATGGCTTACTTACGTCTTTTAGTGAATCAAGATGATGACAATGCTTTTTTAAGAATTGTGAATACCCCACGTCGTGAAATTGGTACAGTCACGCTTGAAAAGCTTGGCACCTTAGCTAATGAAAAACACCAAAGCTTATTTGCGACCTGCTTTGATAACGACTTAGGGTACAGACTAAAAGGACGTGGTTTAAATGCACTAGCTGGGTTTGCCCGATGGGTGGTTGAGCTTTCAGATAACGCAGTGCGCAGTGATACACTGGAGGCGGTGAAGGATTTAGTGCGTAATATTAATTACGAAGCTTACTTGTATGAATCATCGCCTAGTGCCAAAGCTGCTGAAATGCGGATGAAAAATGTGTCCGAGCTGTATCGCTGGATAACAGACATGTTAACAGGCGATGCCGATAATCCGCCAATGACACTGGCTGAAGTAGTTAGTAAATTGACCCTTCGGGACATGCTAGAGCGAAACGAAGAAGAAGATGAAGCTGATGCCGTGCAATTATTAACTTTGCATGCCTCAAAAGGACTTGAGTACCCCTATGTATTTATGGTCGGTATGGAAGAAGGATTGTTGCCACACCAAGTAAGCATTGATGAAGATAATGTGGATGAAGAGCGCCGTCTTGCCTATGTAGGTATTACCCGCGCGCAACAAGAGCTGACTTTAACCTATGCTAAAATCCGCCGTCAGTTTGGTGAAACATCACAAACAGAGCTCAGTCGATTTGTGCAAGAGTTACCGCAAGATGACTTAGCCTTTGAAAACAAAAAAGCGCCTAACACCCAAGCTGAACGTATGGAAAAAGGCCAAGCTCGGGTTGCAAATTTAAGAGCAATGCTGAAAAAGCCACAATAAGGTGTGTTTAGCGCTATTTTAATTCTGAGTTTTTAAGTGTAGCTGGTATAGCGCTGGTTAGTGGGTGCTGTTTAGCAACGAATAGGTTTATGCCGTGTTTATCTAAAAGAGCTCTAAAGTTTAATATTGATGGGCCTTTAGCTATCACTTTTATCTGTTTAAGCTTAGTAATAGCCAACACCCCCTGCAACTGTAAATCGTAGCTTTCTTGTTGTAATACTCGTTTACTGAAGGTGGAGCTAAGGAGTAAATAATCACACTCTACTTCAGTCACCAAATTAAGCTCGCATTTGTCTTTTGCGAAATTGTTTAAGCCAATCGAATGACCGAGTTTTTTAAGCTGTTTTAAGTTCTCTAATTGCTGTGCGCTGGCATAACGCAGCTCCTGCTCATCAAACAACAAGCAAAGCTGTTCATTGTTTACCGGTTGTTTTAGTGTCGCTTTTAGTAAAGAAAATTCATGCTCTTCTAACAGTAAACTGGAGCAAGGCAATAGCGCAACGGCTATTTCTGCATTTTGTGCTTGTTGATAAGCTTGTTGGATGAGTTGTAGTTCAACTTTGGTATGTTGTTCTTTATCATTCGCAAATTTCTTTAAAATATCAAAACTGGTAAAGCCAAGGACTGGGTGTTCACCAAAAGCCTCAAATAACGATGCACTCTGATAATGCTCATCCAAGGTGATAATATCTGAGCTACGAAACGTCATAGGCAATACATCAAGGTGATGCAATGTTTGTGACTCATGTTGCAACATAGGCTCAGTGAGCAGTGGATGAAATAACTCAAAGCGGTTTTTACCTGAATTTTTAGCATAATACATAGCAGCATCGGCGTCGCGAATGATTTCATCGGTATGTTTATAGCTTTGCTTTGAATAGGTTATCCCAATACTGGCGCCACTTTGTACACACACGCCTTTAGTACAAAACGGCTTTTGCATAATTTTTATAATGCGATTGGCAACATCTTCTGCCTGATTTGGCTCAGTTAAATGGGTTAGTAATACTACAAACTCATCTCCGCCTAAACGCGCTAATAAGTCATGCTCACGAATACATTGTGAGAATAGTTTACTAACACTAATTAAAAACTCATCGCCGGCATGATGCCCGAGCTGATCATTGATATCTTTAAACTTATCAAGGTCAATAAACAATACAGCAAAGTGCTCATTTGGATTGCGTTGATAATATTGCAGGGTTTTTTCTAGTTGAGTTAAAAATAAATTCCGATTTGGTAAGCCTGTTAGTGAGTCATGGTGAGCATCGTGATAAAGCTGTTGTTCTATTTTTTTACGTTCATCAATTTGCATTTGCAAATGTAAATTTGCTTGGCTCAATTCTTTAGTCTTTTCATTAACTCGTGAGGCAAGTTCTTGGTGGCTCTTTTTTAGTGCCTGTGAAGCTAATTTTGTTTGTAATACCGTGGCAATTTGATGCGATACAAAGGTGATTAGCTCTGCATCATCATGTGTAAAAAGATGTTCATTATTATAAGCTTGGCAAACAATTAACCCTATAACGCCTTGCGAAGTTTTTAGCGGAGCGCCTAGCCAGCTGGTGGCTCTCTTGGATTCATCAATTGGTTTTTCACGCTCTACAATGCCACTATTTAATAACTCTTGTGCTCTTTTCGGATGAATTATTTGTGTTTCTTCGGTGCTTATAACCAGTTCACTGTAGCCTTTTGCAAAGCGCCGTGGTTGAGTGCTGCCTTGGAATTCATCAACACTGTAGGGAAAACTGATCCAACCTGATTCTTTATCATACAAGGCAATATAAAGGTTTTTTGCGTAAGTAATGGTTTTTATTATTTCGTGTATTTGAAAATAAGCATCATCTAAATTTTTGGCTTGGGTTGTCAGCTCTGAAATTTTGAATAATATTTGCTGGCGTTGCAGGGCACCTTTTCGCTGTTGTATTTCAACATTTAAAGCGTCATTACTTTGCGTTAATGCTCGGGTTCTTAATTTTACTTCTGATTCGAGTAACTCTCGTTTTTTAACCCGTTCAATTGCGGTGGCTAAATAGAGTGACATGGCCTCAAGCAGGTTTATTTGTTGCGAACTGTAACCTTGTTCTGTGTCGTAACTTTGCGCGGCTAACACACCAATAATGTTTCTTTCTTGATAAACAGGAACGCCTACCCAGTGTTCTGCAGGTGTACCCAATGCTTTAAATAAGCCTTGCTGGGCAGCATCATGCATTTGCTGTTTGGTAAAGTAAGTGGTTTTCCCTTGCTTGAAGACATAACCCGTTGCGCCTTCTTCAAAATTATTATCTCGATTAAGTGGTACTGCAATGCCATCTTTTTCATCAGAAAAATAAGATAATTCTAACTGTTGTGACTGGGGATCAACCAGCACCACATAAAAGCTTTTACTCGGAACATACTTTTGTAAAATGTCATGAATAGCAGGGTAAAGTAAGGTTAGCTCGGCAACAGTACTTGCTTGCTCTGATAATTGTATCAGGGCATTGTGGAGGTGGTAGGCATGTTTGTACTTTTTTAATAGTGCTTTTAGTCGTTTATTTTGGCGCACTACGCTATTAGGTACAATAAGTTTATCTTCCAATGATGTTTAACCAGTTATAATTTTTTGTATAGTTATTAATCATTATAGTTCCACTTTTAACATTTTGCGTCAAGTAGATATTTTTCTTAATTATGTAGCTAAAACTCATGAATTAGAAACAAAAAAGGCTTACTAAAACGTAAACCTTTTATTTAAAGCATTTTGACTTGGCTAATTTTAGTTAGCGGTCATGAAATCAATTGCTGCGCTTATTTCATCATCAGAACAATCCATACACGTTCCACGCGGTGGCATGGCATTAAAGCCATTGATCGCATGATCTAATAAGGTGTCTTTTCCTTTAGCGATACGAGGAGCCCAATCGTCAGCTGATTTAGGAGCGCCTAAAGCACCAGTGCCGTGACAAGCAAAACAGGCTGCTTGATATACTTGCTCGCCTGAACGAGGACCTGTTGGTGCAGCAACCGCTACTTTCTCACCTTCAAGGTAAACAGCACCAATAGGCGCTAAACGTTTTTTAATTGCATCTTCAGTCATAGAGTTATCATATGGCTGTGCGTATGCGGTGGTTGCTAGCACAAGTAATGCTGCAGCTGATAGTTTTTTCATTTTGCCTTGCCCACTTCAATTTGAACGTGATCAATCACGATTTTAAATGACGGAATTTAGACCAATTATAACTCCACTCAGTGATTTATAAAATGCTCAGAGTCGATTTTATTTATAAATACGACTAATGATTGTCTTAACTCAATAAATTACCTAAATAAAACGGGATCATTAGACATCTAAATGCGATCAGAACCCTTACGACTAACTCATAGCCAATACGTTACGTACTAGTTTTTCGATTCCTGCATCGGCATCCATAATTGATTGTGCCAACATATAAGCAGGTGTTGTAACCAGCTTATTATTTTTATCAATAACAATATCATCCACTTTACACTCAATATGCTCAGCGCCTAATGTGGTTAAAGCATCGGCCGTGTCGCTATCATTACCAATAGTGAGCTGTGGTTTATTATAAATGAATGGCAATAAAGCGGGTGCAATACACATATAACCGGTGGCTTTATTTGCTTTTGCAAATGCTTTACAAGCGCTCAGTACTTCGTCATTTACTTTCGCGTTAGTGCCATTAATAGCAAAGTCAGATAAGTTTTTAGCTACACCAAAGCCGCCAGGAATAATTAAAGCGTCAAATTGTGTAATGTCTAATTCAGCGAGTGACTTTATATTGCCACGGGTGATTCGAGCCGATTCCACTAATACATTACGCGACTCAGCCATTTCTTCACCAGTAATGTGATTAAGAGTATGGTACTGCGTAATATCGGGCGCAAAACACTGATATTTCGCGTTGTTTTTTTCAATGTGTAATAAAGTAAGCACTACTTCATTAATTTCACTGCCATCAAATACGCCACAACCTGCTAAAATTACCGCTATATTTTTCATATTATTTTGCTCCATTGAAGTCATTTTAATAAAGTTTAACACGGCGAATCAGCCTATCTAAAAATTTATTTGCTGGTTTTTTAGCCGCAAAGTAAGTTGTTATGCGCTATATGCCATTTGATAACTAGTAAGGGTAAAAAAAATTATAAAGGATCGCTATGATCTTTGATCCATTATGCTAGAATGCTCATCCAGTTATTTAAATGGACGTAAATAATCAAAGTGGGTTACAACACCAGTAACGGTTTAAATGCCTTTTCCACATTGATAGAAGAATAATAAAAAAGAACCTCGAATTATCTTTTTTTAAACAAAACAATAAATTACAAACTAATCTAAGCATTTTACTATGTTTCGGATGGATAGTTTGTGGGTGTTATCTACATAGTTATCCACAAGTTGCTAAAAATGTAGCGCCCTTAATCACATTAATTCACAGTCGTTTTATTTACTGCCTTATGGCATGCTTATACTTATATTACTTTTTTGTATTTAGGATCCAATTTTACCATGGCTCAGATCCCCGAAAACCCGCTTATTCTTGTTGATGGCTCTTCATATTTGTTTCGTGCTTATCATTCTCCACCTCATTTAACTAATTCTAAAGGTGAAGCCACTGGCGCCATTTATGGCGTGGTAAACATGTTGAAAAGTTTGATCAAACAATACGATCCCTCACATATGGTGGTGGTGTTTGATGCCAAAGGTAAAACTTTTAGAAATGACATGTACAGCGAGTATAAAGCGAATCGTCCGCCAATGCCTGATGATCTGCGTACCCAAATAGCGCCGCTACATAGCATTATTAAAGCGATGGGCTTTCCATTAATTAGTATTGAAGGTGTAGAAGCCGATGACGTGATTGGTACATTTGCGCGCATTGCTTCTGAGCAACAACGCCATGTACTGGTATCAACTGGTGATAAAGATATGGCACAGTTGGTTAATGAGCATGTCACCTTGATCAATACCATGACCGACAGTATTTCAGATCCCGACACTGTGGTTGAAAAGTTTGGTGTTGGACCTGAGCTTATTATCGATTATTTAGCCTTAATGGGCGATAAAGTAGATAATATTCCTGGTGTTGAAGGGTGCGGGCCTAAAACGGCGGTTAAATGGTTACAAAAGTACGGATCGCTTCAGGGCGTAATTGATAATGCTGCTGATATCAAAGGTAAAATAGGTGAAAAGCTTGCAAAAGCGATTGATCATTTACCATTGAGCTATGAACTTGCCACTATTAAGTGTGATGTGGAGGTTGAATCTGATCTTGATACTTTTAAATTGCAAACACCGAATAAAGACGAATTAATTGCCTTATACGGTGAGTGTGAATTCCGTCGCTGGTTAGCTGAATTACTAGACAATCCAAAAGATGCTGACACACATTTAGCGGTCCCAACCCAAGAGAATGAGTTGCCAAAAGTTGAAGATGCGCACTATGAAACGATTTTAACTGAGGCCCAATTTAATACATTGATAGAGCAGATCAATGAAGCTGAGCTATTTGCTTTTGATACTGAAACAACCAGTTTAGAGTATATGAAAGCGCAGTTGGTAGGGATGAGTTTCGCAGTAAAAGCAGGGGAAGCCGCCTACTTACCGGTTGCACATGATTACCCAGGTGCGCCTGAACAGCTCAGCCTTGAATTTGTGATGCAAAAGCTTGGGCCAATATTAGCTGACGAAAATAAAGCTAAAGTTGGTCAAAACTTAAAATACGATAAAAGTGTGCTTGCCAATGCTGGCTATGAATTAAATGGTATTAAGTTTGATACTATGTTGGAGTCTTATGTTTTTAACAGCGTAGGTACTCGTCATGATATGGACTCATTAGCACTTAAATATTTAGGCCACAAAAATATTAGCTTTGAAGACATTGCTGGTAAAGGTAAAAAGCAGCTCACGTTCAATCAAATCGAACTTGAAAAAGCGGCGCCTTATGCCGCAGAAGATGCCGATATTACTTTGCGTTTACACCAAGTACTATGGCCGAAACTTGAAGCGGATGAAAAGCTTAAATCGGTGTTTGAAAATATAGAAATGCCACTAGTAAGCGTTATTTCTGACATTGAGCGCACCGGTGTTGCTATCGACAGCAATATGTTGGCCACGCATAGCCAACGCTTAGGTGAACGATTACTTGAGCTTGAAAAAGAAGCGTTTGAAATCGCAGGCGAACCGTTTAACTTAAGCTCGCCAAAGCAATTACAAGTACTGTTATTTGAAAAGCTAGAATTGCCTGTTATCAAAAAAACACCCAAAGGCGCGCCTTCTACAGCAGAAGAAGTACTGCAAGAATTAGCACACGATTACCCATTGCCTAAAGTGATTATTGAGCATCGCGGTTTATCTAAGCTTAAATCAACTTACACAGATAAATTGCCACTGATCGTGAATGAGCAAACCAAGCGTGTGCATACTTCTTATCATCAAGCGGTAACAGCAACGGGTCGATTAAGTTCAAGCGATCCTAACCTACAAAATATTCCTATTCGTTCAGAAGAAGGGCGCCGTATTCGTGAAGCCTTTATTGCTGCTGATGGATATAAAATTGTGGCGGCCGATTACAGCCAAATAGAGCTGCGTATTATGGCGCATCTTTCACAAGATAAAGGGTTGCTCAATGCCTTTGCAAATGGCTTAGATGTGCATAGCGCTACAGCTGCTGAGGTATTTGGAGTTGAGCTTGAAGAGGTTACATCTGATATGCGCCGTAAAGCTAAAGCCGTTAACTTTGGCTTAATTTATGGCATGTCGGCATTTGGTCTGGCACGTCAACTTGATGTACCACGCCATGAAGCGCAGCATTATATTGATAAATATTTTGAGCGTTTCCCAGGTGTTTTAGAATACATGGAAACGACCCGTGAAAAAGCAGCAGAAAATGGTTACGTAGAAACTATTTTTGGCCGCCGTTTACATTTACCAGAAATAAATGCCCGCAATGGAGCACGCCGCAAAGGCGCTGAGCGCGCAG
Source organism: Pseudoalteromonas sp. 3J6 (assembly GCF_903995135.1). Lineage (GTDB taxonomy): Bacteria > Pseudomonadota > Gammaproteobacteria > Enterobacterales > Alteromonadaceae > Pseudoalteromonas. The sequence continues at coordinate 1,230,309 of NZ_LR877185.1, forward strand.
CAATTAATGCCCCTATGCAAGGCACTGCTGCCGATATTATTAAAAAAGCCATGTTAACAGTACATGCATGGGTTAACCAGCAAGCGCCTAATACGGTTAAGCTACTTATGCAGGTACACGATGAATTGGTATTTGAGATTAAAACAGAGTGCACTGAGCAATACACTCAGCAAATTTGTGAGCTGATGTCACAAGCGGCACAGCTAGATGTACCACTTATAGTTGAAGCTGACGAAGGTGATAACTGGGAACAAGCGCACTAATTTGGTATGCCAAGGATGCCTTGTCTTAGGTAAACACAACAGTTAAAAAGAATTATTTAAAAGCGCCAATAGGCGCTTTTCTTTTAGCTTGCAGGTTAAAAAAAAGTTAAATTAAACAGCAGTTTGTATTAAATCGTTAGAGGTTCGTCAATTCGCTTCGAATATCGATAATATGCTTGTATTTTTACGCTTGCTTTTGGTAAAGTGCCGCCCGTCCTCATCCTGTAGGACATCCTGTTGATGATGCATCGTAAGATGCAACGTATTGATAGCTTCTCCCCAGTTTGCTATATCGGCCTATCATATATTTGATGGGCCGTTTTTTTATAGCTTTACTCCAAAGCGTTAAATTTATTCTCTAATTGCACTTAGCGTTTCAAGTGATAACATCAGTTTACTGTGCGTTTTCTTTTTAACTCAGCGTATTAGTGATTTTCAATTTGACTGATCAAAGTATTATTTTTTCGGGTATAAATCTTTTATTTTAGGAGTGCATTATGTTTAAAACGTTAGCTGTAGCAGGTTTATCTTTATCATGTTTACTAGTTTCAGGTGTTGCATCGGCAAACTGGCAGTTACTCAACGATAAAAGCCAATTAAGTTTTGTCTCAATTAAAAAAAATAGCATTGCTGAGGCAAGCCATTTTACTCAGTTATCAGGGCAATTGAGTGAGCAAGGTCAGTTTAGCGTAAATGTTGATTTAACCTCAGCTGAAACGTTTATTCCTATCCGTAACGAGCGCCTAAGCAAAATTTTGTTTGAATCTGACACATTTGCAAATGCAGTATTAACCGCTGACTTATCTGATAAATTGTCACTTATTAAGCAGCCTGGTCAGTACGTATTAAAAGGTGTTAGCGCCGAGCTAGACTTTCACGGTCATAAAAAGCCACTTGCAGTTGATGTACTTGTTAGTAGTGCGGAAAACGGGGATTTAAGCGTAGCATCATTCAAGCCTATTATTATTAATAGCGATGACTTTAAAGTCACCGAAGGGATAATGCAGTTACAAAAACTAGCCGGCTTACCTTCGATTGCTACTGCGGTACCGGTTACTTTTGCACTGACCTTTAAAAAACAGTGATTTCTCTTAACGAACTTAGTAAGCAACTAAGCGAGCTAAGTAAACCTTTTGAACAATGGCAGCCTGCTCATTGCGGGCAATTGCCACTGCTGATTGACGAACAAGGTAAATGGTTTTATGCGGGTAGTGAAATTACCCGCCAAGCCATGATAAAGCTGTTTGCTAGTGTGTTGTGTCGCGAAGATGGACAGTTTTATTTAAAAACGCCAGTAGAGAAAATTGCGATTGAGGTTAAGGATGCGCCATTTATTATTGTAAGTTGGCATCGTGAGTCGACCTCTGATGGTGATGTTATTTGTTGTATTGATAACCTACAGCGTACCTGGCTACTAAGTCGTGCTGAGCCGCTACATATTAATAATTACAAAGGCGCTGCAGTGCCTTATATGCAATTACCCTATGGTTGTTTTGCGCGAGTTGCCAGAAATGTGTTTTATCAGTGGGCTGAAATAGCCGAAACTGATGAGCTCGGCTATTTTATTACCTCCGCGAATGAGCGGTTTTATTTAGGGTAATTACTCTGTGTCAGCAGGTGGAATTGCTACGATTGGACCTAAGTACCACTCATCTAACTTTTTAGCGACTTCTGGTAAGCCTGTGCCTTTAAGTGATGAAAAAGCATGAACTGTTATATCGCCATCTAATTCACTCAATTCACGACGAACACTAAGTACCTGTGATTTACGTGGACCTTGCTTGAGCTTATCTGCTTTAGTTAATAGTGCCAATACTGGAATTTCACTACCTACAGCCCAATTAATTAAATCGCGGTCTAAATCTTTCAATGGGTGACGAATATCCATCAACACCACAATACCTTTTAAGCTTTGACGTTTTTGTAGGTATTCGCCTAGCGACTTTTGCCATTTCTTTTTCATTTCAATTGGCACTTTCGCAAAGCCATAACCTGGTAGGTCAATTAGGCGCATGTTATCTACATCGGCAAGTTCAAATGTGTTGATCAGCTGAGTACGGCCAGGTGTTTTACTAGTACGTGCTAACTTTTGATCGGTAAGGGCATTAAGCGCACTTGATTTACCTGCATTTGAGCGACCGGCAAACGCGACTTCAATTCCCGTATCAGCAGGTAATTTAGTGATGTCTGGCGCGCTTGTAACAAAAGACGCAGTGTTATACTTGATACGAGATTTGAGCACAGGCTCTCCTAAAACTAAAAAAAATAACATTGGGTAAACCAAATTCACCCGTGGCGCGTATTTTATACTATAAAGTAGCTATTAAAAAGTGTATTTGAGCATGTAAAACCGTTGCTGATGGTACATTTTAACTGGCTTAGCGATTAATTTTACTCAAAACCCTATAATTTATAGGTTTAATGTGTGTAGAAAACGTGCCAGAGAATTTAATATCGTGTAGAATATAAAAATCACAACATCCATATTGTAGATGATACAGGGTCGGAAACAGAGAATTCACCATGAAAAAAATAGCACTATCTTTAACTATATTGCTTGGTGCGTTGTCAGCAAGCAACGCAACAGCATTTGATGGCGATGTAAACGCAGGTAAAGAAAAATCAGCAACGTGTGCGGCTTGTCACGGCCCAGACGGTAATGCGCCGGTTAACATCTACCCAAAAATTGCAGGCCAACACGCAGATTACATATACAAACAACTTACTGAATTTAAATTAGGTATGACTTCGGGCGGTAAAGAAGGTCGAATGAATCCAGTAATGAGCGGTATGGCAATGCCATTGAGCGATCAAGATATGAAAGACTTGTCTGCTTACTTTGCTTCTTTGAACATGTCTGAAGGTGCTACACCTAAAGATGTTCAAGAAACAGGCGCCATGTTGTACAAAGCGGGTGACGCTGAACGCGGAATTCCATCATGTGCGGCTTGTCATGGTCCACGTGGTAATGGCTCTTCACTAGCTAAATTCCCAAAAATTTCTTTCCAACATCCAGAATACATCAAGTCACAACTTGAGCAGTTCAGAGATGGCACTCGTAATAACGACCTAAATGGTGTTATGCAAGATATTGCTAAGAAACTTACAGATAAAGACATTGAAACATTATCTAAATACCTAGGTGGTCTACACTAAAGTCGTATTTATTTAGATATTGTTAACATAATACAATGTTAAATAGACAAAAAGCAGCTTTGGCTGCTTTTTTTGTTTCTGAAATGACCGATAAAGCCCCTTCACTTGTAAGACATTGACCATACTTTAATGTAAGAAAAGTCTCATTTTATTTTTATTTTTTAAGTTAACTTATTGTAACTTATATTTTTTAACCTTTTTTGTTATGTTTTACACAAGAAAAAAGATATAAATTAGTTGTAACAAAATTATTAACGAGTAAATTAACCCCTGTCGCAACAATAATAACAAATAGGAAAACGTTATAAGGATCGTAGCGCGGCACGACTAAATAGCACATTGAGAGTGCTACTAAAGGAAATAACAAAAAAGTGTCAGGAAAGACCGAAAATAATAAAAACTCATGGAAGTTTAATAATAAAAACAAAATGGAATGCTACACGGAAGATAAATAATAATAATACGGATAAAGAAATAATAATAAAAATAATAAAGACTAAAAAGTCGAAGGGAGAAGTGTCCATATAATGGCGCTCAGATTAGCAGGCGGTAGAGATGTTTTCTCTACCGCCTTTTTATTTGTCCTGTTACAATACCCCCGTTTAAAAAAAGCATCTAAATATGCTTTGGCGTATATAGAGAAACCCAACCTCTAAAACGCAAACCGAATTCTTCTGGCTAGGCCAGCATCGCGATGCCCATTGAGTTGCGCCTCGCTCAAAACCTCTTAAGTGAGACGATCAAGATATGAGTAGAAAGAAAAAGTCACGTAAAATTCCATCAAATGGACCCGTTCGTTTAAGCCAAGATAAGCTTAAAGAAATGCGTGCATTGAAAGAGCAACGTGTAAAGAAAACCAAAGGCGCTAAGCCTGGTTCACGTAATGCACCTGATGCATTGAGTAATGACACTCAAAAAACAGGTTCGGCTGCTAAAGACAAACGTGTTGGTAGTAAAAAAGCAGTACCATTAGTTGCCCCAGCCGCTGAACCAAAAGTCGAAATGAAACGTAACCTTAAGCCTGTAGCAGAGCTTAAAAAGGCGATTGAGCCTGAGTTAACGCCTGAGCAAGAATTAGAGGCGCTTGAAAATGATGAGCGCTTGCTTAAATTAGTTGAGCGTCATGAGCAAGGTGAAATGCTAACGGGTAAAGATGCTAAATACTTTAATAGCCGTATAGCGCGTCACCAAGTGCTGTGTAAGTTATTAGGCATTGAAGATGAAGAAGAGTTTGAAGATGACTTCAGTGATGAAGAAAGTAATTCAGATTTTGATCAATACCTATCAAACGACCTAGCTAATGAATGGCTAGATGACGACGAAGATAAGTAATAAGGATACGCAATGAGTACAGCAGTGATCTTAGCCTTAGTTGTAGGTGCTGCTATTATAGCGGGCTTGGCATTTTATGCGGGTCAGTTGCTCTACAAGCTAAATGTGCAAAAAAAGCTAATTAGCAAACAACAGGCAGAGCAACAGCAAAAACTTAAGCAGTCGCGTTTAAAACGTAATGCAAAGCTAGCCGATAGTATTCATTTAATTGCACGTGCGATGAATGAAAAGCAATGTGATTACTCTGAGGGCTGTTTACGTATTTGGGTGCTGATGTCGCAATATAGTTTTGATACTGAGCGCGACTTAACAACTGCATACCCAGGCATTTATAAAATGTACGACGTGGTAAAAGAAATGCCAACTCACGATTCGCGCAAAAAGTACGCTAAAAAAGAAATTTTTAAGCAAGATACCGCACGCTGGCGCGCAGAAGAATCACTGAGTGATGAAATTGAAGCTGACTGTAAAAAAATCATTGTTGAGTTTAAAGCAGCCCAAGGCAGCGAAAACGTGGTTTTTAACTAGCACTTAGATTTTACAGCATAAAAAAAGCAGACCTAGGTCTGCTTTTTTTATGCGCGCTAGTTTTAAATTATATAACCCGTGAAAAGCGCGTCGCATTCAGTTGTTTTTGTAAATGCGCATCAAAACACATACAAATAATACGAATAAATAAATTCCCTTTTGGCGTCACCTTAATGATGTCATCTTCTATTGTTACCATCTCATCGGCAATTAATGGTGCTAGCGCCTCTAAGGCATCTTTAAAGTAATCGCTAAAGTCTATCTTATGTTGGTTAGCAAATTGGCCCATATCAAGCTCAAACTGGCAAATAAGCTGCTTAATTGCATCCGCACGAATAAGGTCATCTAGTGTTAAATGCATCCCTTTATTAATGGCACTGCCTGCTTGCTCGTCGACTGCTTGGTAATAGTGTTTTAGCTCTTTTTTATTTTGTAATATGGCCGTACCTATTTGCGAAATAGACGAGACCCCTAAGCCGAGTAAATCACATTCTCCATGGGTAGTGTAACCTTGAAAGTTACGATGTAGTTGGCCGCTATTTTGAGCAATGGCCAATTCATTATCAACTTTTGCAAAGTGGTCCATACCTATAAACTGATAGCCCGCTTGGGTCATTTGCTCTAGGGTATTTTTGAACATAGTGAGCTTATTATGGGCACTAGGTAAATCAGCATCTTTTATTTTACGTTGAGCGGCAAAGCGCTCAGGTAAATGAGCATAGTTAAATACTGAAACACGGTCGGGGTCTAAGGCAATCAGTTGCTCAATAGTTTGCTGAAAGCTTTCAGGTGTTTGCAGTGGCAGCCCATAAATCATATCTGCATTAATTGATTTAAAGCCTAATTGTTTTGCTTGGGTAATTAACTGCTTTACCTCATCAACATGTTGAGGGCGGTTAACAGCTAGCTGAACTTGATCATTAAAATCTTGAATACCAAATGACACACGATTAAATCCCATCTCGCTTAAGTCAATCAGCATATTGTCAGCCAGTGAGCGAGGGTCTATTTCTATACCGCGCTCACAGGTATCGCTAAAGTTAAAGTGTTGCTCTAGTAGCTTTACTAAGCGAGTCATTTGGGCTGCGGTCAAAAAGGTTGGAGTACCGCCTCCTAAATGTAATTGCTCAACCCGATAGTCTTGAAATAGCGGCGCTTGTGCGACGATTTCTTTAGCTAAAAAATCTAGGTAGGTATCAGCTTTAGATTGATGGCGAGTAATAACTTTATTACAGCCACAGTAATAGCAAAGCTGGCTACAAAAAGGAATGTGAATATATAAAGACAAAGCACGGGTTTGCGATGATTCAATAGCGCTAATCAAATCTTGTTGCTGATAGCCGTCAGCTAACGAAAGTGCAGTCGGGTAAGACGTGTAGCGCGGGCCCGATACATTGTATTTGTTTATTAAAGTTTGATCCCATTGAGGAAGTTTAATCATCACGCGCACCTTATCTTTTAAGTTGCTGCGTATTGTAAAAAAGGAAAGGGGAAGGGGTTTTGATCTACAACAAAAAAAGATGCCGTAGCATCTTTTTAGTATGTAACGTGGCTGCGTTACATTATGGCGTCTTTTAAATACTGAAATAGCTCTTTGTAGCCTCTCGCAGGCTTTTCTGCTTTTACTTCTTTGGCCGCATTACGCACCAGTTGGCGCATTTTTTGGCGCTCAAGAGCTGGGTATTGTTCAATTGTTTCGTTGATTAAGTCATCGCCTTGCTCAATTAAATCACTGCGCAGCTGCTCAATCTTTTTGATCATAACCTCTGCTTGGTTATTTTTATTAAGCATTACATCAATGATCGCTTTAATTTCTTCAATGTTTTCTACTGTACGAAGGGTTTTTGCTATGTAATTTAAGTGGCGGCGGTATGCATCACTTTTATTACTAATTTTATCGGCAACAACCATTGCTTCTTTTAAGTCATCATTAAGCGGTAAGCGTTCGCGCTGCTTTTTACCCATTTTGGCAATTTCAGACCCTAACTGATGAAACTCTTGCGCTTCGCGCTTAAGTTCACTTTTTGATACATATATAATTTCTTCTTCAATTTCAGCAGGCTTGCCTTTTTTCTTCGCCATGGGGTGCTCTTAAGTAAAAATAACTTTGTCTATTATACGCGATTCTTTTAGTGATTAATATTAGCTGATGTGGTGCAGTGAGTGTGTTAGCATTTAAATATAAAAAATGTGTGCAACATGGCCTTCAGGGCTCAGGACAGAATTTATGAAAAGCCAACACCAAGATCCAATTTATTCGCAAATTTCTCAAGTAAAAGATGCCGTTTCTGAAGTACTCGAACATGCAAAAAAACTAGGCGCTACTGCTGCAGAAGCTGCTATGTCGAGCACATCAGGGCTGTCGGTAAGTACGCGCATGGGCGAGGTAGAAACCATTGAGTTTAATCAAGACGGTGGTTTAGGTATTAGCGTGTATGTTGGTAATAACAAAGGCTCCGCCTCTACGGCTGACTTAAATCCAAAAACATTGCGATCTGTGGTCGAAAAAGCCATAGATATTGCTAAATTCACCTCAGATGATCCGTGTAATGGTATTGCTGATAAAGAATTACTTGAGTTTTCGCCTAAAGATTTAGATTTATTTCATCCTTGGGATGTAAGTCCTGAGCAAGGGATTGATTTATGTCATGCTGCTGAGCAAGCCGCATTAAATGCGGATGAGCGAATTGTGAATTCTGATGGTGCTAGCTTTTCTTCACACCAAGGGCTGCGAGTGTATGGCAATAGTCATGGTTTAATTGCAGGCTACCCAAGAACACGCCATAGCATAAGCACTATGGTAATAGGCAAAGAGGGCGAGCATATGCAGCGCGACTCAGCCTACACAATTTCCCGCGATCAAGCAGGGCTAAAAGATGCTGCAAGTGTTGGGCTTGAAGCCGCTGCAGAAACCCTAGCTAAACTAAACAGTCAAAAACTAGGTACCATGAAAGTGCCGGTTATTTTTAGAGCCGATATTGCTAACTCATTGTTTGGCCATTTAGTGTCTGCAATCGGCGGTGGCGCACTGTATCGTAAATCCAGTTTTTTACTGGATAGCTTAGGTACACAAGTGTTCAGCAAAACCGTTAATATTTCAGAGCGCCCACACCTACTAAAAGGGTTAGCATCATCACCTTTTGATAGCGAAGGGGTTAAAACTCTAGACAGAGAAATAATACACGGTGGTGAATTGCAAACATATTTATTAGCGAGCTACGCAGCGCGTAAAATGAATATGACGCCAACAGGCCATGCCGGTGGTATTCATAACTGGTTGGTTGAGCAAACCCATCAGGACTTAGCTACACTATTGAAAACCATGGGCACGGGTTTGTTAGTCACTGAACTTATGGGGCAGGGTGTAAATACCGTGACTGGTGACTACTCTCGTGGTGCAGCTGGTTTTTGGGTTGAAAATGGTGAAATACAGTACCCAGTAAGTGAAATAACTATTGCTGGTAACTTAAGAGATATGTTTAAAGGTATTTCAGCTATTGGTGGCGATATAGAGCGACGTGGTGGTATTCAAACAGGTTCAGTGCTGATTGAGCAAATGCAAATTGCGGGTGCTTAATACCCATCCACAATAATACTTAATTCAGCGAATTGGTATACACCCACTTTGTTTGCTTAAATTAAGCTTAATTTAAGCAAACTTTCCTTTGAGGTTTTTAAGGTGTGATATGGCTAAAGATAGATATGCGCCAAAACCATTAACCGACATTATGGCCGGGCTAAACAACCGTTTAGCAGCCTATGCGGGAAAAAGCCAAGCATTGGATACACAGCAACAACTGTTACGCGATTTTTTAGGGCCTAAGCTAGGCGATAAATGTCGAGTAAGTAATTATCGTGACGGCACACTGATGATAGAAGCTGTTTCAGCTCCTATTGCTCTTAGGCTTAATTATTTAAAAATGGATATGCAGTCTCATTTTAGAGCCGCAGGTATGGCAGAGCTTGGACAAATAAAAATTACCGCCAATCCACAAGCAACTCAACGATTAAGTAATCGTCCTAAAGCGACAGATAGCCAAGCGACTAACTCTCTTAAAATGAGTGAGCAAACGGCTGATTATTTGAATGCGATCGCCGATTCTGCCCCTCCTTCATTAAAAGAAAAGCTGCAGCGCTTAGCATTACATGGCAAAAGTAAGCCCTAGCTAGCCCTCATGCTAGGCTCTTTTTCACGCTTTGAACAAACGCAAAATACTTTGTTACATATTCGATTTTATTGTTATTTAAATCAGGTTTATTATGCTTAGCTAGTGCTTCCTAAATTAGGTTGTAGCTGATGCGTATTTCATTAAGCAGGTAATAGACTGCATCCTATTGTTGTTTTTTTTGAGTTATCAAATCTTAATGAAATGCGTATTTATTCTAATTAATATACGGAATTCTTATGAAAAAAATAACAATGACTGCCGCCAGTATTGCACTGGCGTTAGGTTTGGTTGGCTGCGGCGAAAAGCCACAACAAATGAAAGCAGAATCAACCACAGTAACTGCACCGGTGGCGGCTCCTGATGCGCTAGGTGTTGATTTACAAAATATGGATAAAAGTGTTCGTGCACAGGATGATTTTTATTACCATGTTAATGGTCAATGGTTAGCAAAAACCGAAATTCCAGGCGACAAGTCTAACTATGGGTCGTTCTCACAGTTATATGATGAATCGCAAAAAGCAATGAAAACAGTGCTTGAAAACGCCAGTGCTAATAGTAGTGCAAAACCAGGTTCAGATGAATATAAGATTGGTGCATTTTATTCTAGCTATATGGCTGAAAATGCTCGTGAAGAGTTAGGTATTTTGCCACTTGAGCCAGCTATTAAAAGCATTGATACAGTGAAAGATAAAGCCGCGTTGGTCACACTGATGGCACAGCTACAAGTTAAAGGTGGCGATCTTCCTTTTGGCTGGTATGTTAATAATGACGCTAAAAACTCAAGTGAAAATGCGCTTTATGCCTATCAAGCGGGACTTGGTTTACCTGACCGCGACTACTATTTAAAAGATGATGAAAAATTCACAAAAATTCGCGCGGCTTATCAAACGTATATCACCGATATTTTAGCTAAAGCTGGCGTTAATAATGCCGCTGATGCAGCCAAAGCGATATTAGCACTTGAAACGTCACTTGCCGATGCACAGTGGAGCCGAGTGCAAAGCCGTGATGCAACTAAGTCATACAATAAAATGACGGTAGCTGAAGCTAACTCGCTAATGGGTGAGTTTGATTTAAATGCCTATTTCGAAGCAGTTGGCGTTGATGTTCAAGAGTTAATTGTGCGCCAACCAAGTTACTTTGAAAAATTTGCAGAGATTTTCAACAATACTGACTTAGCTGTTTGGCAAAACTATTTAAAATTCCATTTTGTTAGTAATTACGCGCAGCTACTTAATAAAGATTTAGTGGATTTGAAGTTTAATTTTTACAGCACCACGTTGCGTGGTGTTGAAGAGCAAGCACCACTTTGGAAGCAAGCCGTTGATGCATCAAACAGTGTACTGGGTGAAATTTTAGGTAAAGTCTACGTTAAAGAAAACTTCCCGCCAGAAGCAAAAGCACGTATGGAAGAGTTAGTTGATAATGTGATTAAAGGCTATTCAGTGGCAATTGAAAACCTTGAGTGGATGAGCCCTGAAACAAAAGTGGCGGCGCAAGAAAAACTCAATAAGTTTACCCCTAAAATTGGTTACCCAGATAAATGGAAAGATTACTCAGATTTAGCGATTAACCCTGATGAACTGGTAGGTAACTATATTCGCTACAGTGAATGGGCTTATGCAGATATGATTGCTAAATTAGGTAAGCCAGTTGATCGCTCTGAGTGGCATATGACTCCACAAACAGTGAATGCTTACTACAATCCAGTGAATAACGAAATAGTATTCCCTGCGGCGATTCTGCAGCCTCCTTTCTTTAATTTAGAAGCGGATGATGCGGTTAACTATGGTGCTATTGGTGCGGTTATTGGCCATGAGTTAGGCCATGGCTTTGATGACCAAGGTGCAAAATACGACGGTGATGGCAATTTACGTAATTGGTGGAGCGAGTCAGACCTTAAGCAGTTTGAACAGCGAAGTGCTGCCTTAGTTGCACAGTATAATCAATATAAACCGTTTGAAGATGCCAGCGTTAATGGTGAGCTGACACTGGGTGAAAACATTGGTGATTTAGGCGGCTTAACCGTCGCTTATAAAGCGTATCAGCTATCGCTGGGTGATTCGAAAGCGCCCATTATTGAAGGCTATACGGGCGACCAACGCTTCTTTATGGGCTGGTCGCAAATTTGGCGTCGTAAATACCGTGATGAGGCATTACGTAATCGTTTAATGACGGATTCACATTCACCGAGTCATTATCGCGTAATTGGTATTTTGTCGAACATGCCAGAATTTTACCAAGCGTTTGATGTTAAAGAGGGCGATAAAATGTATATCAAGCCTGAAGATCGCGTAAAAATTTGGTAATTTGAGCTAAAATTAGCTTAAGCGGTTAGAGCCATTAATCGCAAAATAAAAAGCCAGTGAGCATCATGCTCACTGGCTTTTTAGTTACTTATATACCTGATAATAAAACTAGCTATATTTTGTTTTTATGGCGCTGATTATCTCAACATTAGCCGCAGGAAAATCATAGTTATCAAGTTCGTCTATGCTGACCCATTCGCTTGGTTGTCCTTCTGCGCCATGAGCTTGACCGTTAAAGTTACTGACCACATGCACATTAAGTTGTACGCATTTATCGCCATAGTCATGCTCTATAGTGATAAGTTCGCTTGAGCTGTGAATAGTCAGCCCTACTTCTTCTAGCAGTTCACGTTTTAGGGCTTGAAACACACTTTCTCCAGCTTCAACTTTGCCACCAGGAAACTCCCATAACCCACCTTGATGTTGCTCATCTGCACGTTTACAAATAAACAAATTGTTATTTTTTTTAATTACACCCACAGCAACATTGATGATTACTTTAGTCATTACCTCTCCCTTAAATAGCATAAAAAAAGCGACGCAAGCGTCGCTTTTTATCTAACGTAACAAAGTGGTGTTATTTTAATTTACCACAACATTGTTTGTATTTTTGGCCTGAACCACATGGACATGGATCGTTACGGCCAACTTTTGGCTCGCTACGTGCCATAACCTGAGCGCTTTGCGGTGCTTCACCACCTACGTGCTCTGCTTCTTCATGTTGATATTCGCGAGGGGCATTTTCACTTTTACGGTGTTGCTCTTCTACTTTTTCAACATCTTCTTCAGCGCGAACTTGCACTTTACTTAAAATACCGACCACATCGACTTTTAAGTTTTCTAGCATTTCAGAGAATAACTCAAACGACTCACGTTTGTATTCTTGCTTAGGATTCTTTTGTGCGTAACCACGTAAGTGAATACCTTGGCGTAAGTGATCCATTGCAGCAAGGTGGTCTTTCCAATGTTGGTCAAGACTTTGAAGCATAATGGCTTTTTCAAACTGACGCAGTACAGAATCGCCGACCATTTCCTCTTTTTGCTTGTAGGCTTGTTCAACCGCTTCTTCAATACGCTCACGAAGTTTTTCTTCGTACAGTTTATTGTCATCAGCTAACCACTGAGTAATTGGTAACTCAATTAGGAAATCTTGCTTTAAGCGCTCTTCAAGCCCTGGGATATCCCACATTTCAGCCAAGCTTTGTGGGGCAATGTATTGATCAATTACACCAGCGAGCACATCACCACGGATAGCGGTAATCGTTTCTGAAATATCACCTTCTTCAAGCAATTCGTTACGTTGAGAGTAAACAACACGACGTTGGTCGTTTGCTACATCATCGTACTCAAGTAGCTGTTTACGCACATCAAAGTTACGTGCTTCTACTTTACGCTGAGCGTTTTCTATTGCGCGGTTAACCCATGGGTGTTCAATCGCTTCGCCACGTTGCATACCTAGTTTACGCATCATGTTAGTCATGCGCTCACCAGCAAAAATACGCATCAGTGCATCGTCCATCGATAGGTAGAAACGGCTTGAACCGGCATCACCTTGACGGCCAGAACGACCACGTAATTGGTTATCAATACGACGTGATTCATGACGCTCTGTACCAATAATGTGTAAACCGCCGGCATCAATTACTGCATCATGGCGAATCTTCCATGCGGCTTTAATTTCGGCAATTTGTTCGTCAGTTGGGTTTTCAAGTTTTTCAACTTCACTATTCCAGTTACCACCCAGTACAATATCGGTGCCACGACCAGCCATGTTAGTGGCAATAGTAACAGTCCCTGGTAAGCCCGCATCAGAAACAATGTCTGCTTCTTGTGCATGGAATTTAGCATTAAGTACATTGTGCTTAATTTTTTCTTTGCGTAAAAACTGCGACAAGTACTCAGAGCTTTCAATTGAGATAGTACCTACAAGTACTGGCTGACCACGTTCTTGACAGTCTTTAATGTCTGCTAAAATGGCTTCGTACTTTTCTTCTTGCGTTAGGTACACCAAATCTGCGCGATCATCACGGATCATTGGCTTATTGGTTGGCATGACAACTGTGTCTAAACCGTAGATAGACTGAAACTCAAATGCTTCTGTATCGGCTGTGCCTGTCATACCTGCTAGCGTTTCGTACAAGCGGAAGTAATTTTGGAACGTAATCGAAGCTAACGTTTGGTTCTCGTTTTGAATTTTCACACCTTCTTTTGCTTCTACGGCTTGGTGTAAACCTTCTGACCAACGACGTCCTTCCATAGAGCGACCTGTGTGCTCATCAATAATGATAACTTCGTTTTCTTTAATAACGTAGTCAACATCTTTTTGGTAAAGCTTGTGTGCACGAAGAGCTGCATAAACGTGACTAAGTAGCGTGATGCTCGCTGCTGAGTACAGTGAATCACCTTCTTCAATTAAGCCGCGCTCTGTAAGAAGCTCTTCAACTTTTATTTGCCCACGCTCAGTTAGGTGAACTTGCTTAGATTTTTCATCGATAGTGAAATCGCCATCGCCTTCAATCCCTTCCTCATCTTCTTTTTCTTGTAGTTCAAGTAAAGGAACAATGGTATTTATTTCAGTGTAAAGCTCTGAGCTGTCTTCAGCTGGGCCTGAAATAATAAGCGGCGTTCGCGCTTCATCAATTAGGATTGAATCCACTTCATCCACTACGGCATAAAACAATGGGCGTTGAACGCGCTCATCAATGCTAAATGCCATGTTGTCACGTAGGTAGTCAAAACCAAATTCGTTATTGGTACCGTAAGTGATGTCAGCTTCATAAGCTTGTTTTTTCTGTTGTGGCATCATGCCCGGAACATTACAACCAACGGTTAAGCCTAAAAACTCAAATAGTGGACGGTTGGTTTCAGCATCACGCTTGGCTAAGTAGTCATTCACGGTAATGACATGAACGCCTTTGCCTGTTAAGCCATTTAAATAAGCAGGAAGCGTTGCTGTTAGTGTTTTACCTTCACCAGTACGCATTTCTGCAATACGGCCTTGTTGTAAAACCATACCACCTAATAATTGCACGTCGAAGTGACGCATACCGTTTACACGCTTTGACGCTTCACGTACCACAGCAAATGCTTCTGGTAGAATATCGCCTAAGCTTTGTCCGTTATCGTAACGTTCTCTAAACTCAGCTGTTTTAGCTTTTAAATCTTCATCTGAAAGCGCTTCTAGTTGCGTTTCAAGTGCATTGATCAGTGCGACCGTCTTTCTTAGGTTTTTAATAGTGCGGTCATTGCGACTACCAAAAATCTTGGTAAATAAATTAGATATCATGATAAAACCGTTACAATGTGTTTTTTTGCTAGCCGTGCATCGGCTAACCCATTTTTTACAATTGATAATTAATGTATTCTTTAAATTAACCTTTAGGACACATTAATTAGCAATTTTGTATTAAGCTGCTTAAAAAGCACTGTTTATTACCTGCGCTACTATACCAGACTCTGCTAAACATCAAACTACCTCTATAAAAAGATCTTCATTTAAAACAGAAAAATGAGATCTCGCTCATAAAAATAGCGTTATGTAACGAAACTTGATTAAAACTGCAGATAAACAGACTCTGAAGATATGGTGTTGAATAAATTAAAAACAAGGGTGAAACGCCTAAATTTTACCCTTAAATGCTTTGCTTGCGGTCATCGCTTTTTAACTCTTAAATTGCACAATCTTTTTATTTATTACTCTTCGTAAGTCACTTAAGCCATACGGTTTATCGGCAGGTGCATATACATGGTAGCGGTATCATTAAATAAGCTACTAATCGCAAATGAAGCGTGTGTTAATATCTTATGTAATCAGCGTTTGCTAATATTATTTTTAGTAGTATAGAGTTCATCATATTTTTTGTTGCTATAAAACGCGTTGATTGAGTTTTAATAAAAGGGAAAATAAAGTGCAAACCAACAAAGATAACTTAGTAGTCCTTGGCGCTGGCTGGCTTGGCCAAGCCTTATGTATTGATGCACAAAAACAAGGTTGGCAAGTGCAAGGAACTCATCGTAGTGACACTCATCAATTTGATTTTGAGCGTCAGTTTGTTTTACAAAACGGCGAGCTGCAGCATCAAGTAGATTTACAAAATGCGTATTGGGTATGTGCTATACCGCCGCGCAGTCGTGACAGCGAAAGCAATTATTCGCAAGTGCTGGAACAGGGGTTAAAGCTGGCAACTGAGCTTAATTGCAAAGGTTTTTTATTGTGCTCATCGACTGGAGTGTATGATCAAGAGCCTGGAGTTTATAGTGAAAGTAGCGATATATCTGGCACTAACGAGCGACAAATAAAGCTCTATGATGCTGAAGAGCAAGTTCTTGAACAGCAAGGTAAAGTACTGCGCTTAGCTGGGTTGTTGGGGCCAAACAGAGAGCCGGGTCGGTTTGTGGCGGGTAAGGAACTCAACACCTCTAGTCAGCAAGTGGTGAACATGGTGCATCAACAAGATGTGATCAATGCCATTTATGCGGTACTTAACAATTGGTCACAAGGGCAAAGCATTTATAATGTAGTTAACCCTGCGCACCCGAGCAAAGCAGATTATTATGCACAAAAGTGTGAGCTGTATGGCACACAAATGCCAAGTTTTAGTAGTGATGAAGTCGCTGAGCGCAAAGTTATTGGCTCAGCGATAGAAGCGCTGGGTTTTAGTTATCAGTATGGTATTTAACCTGAACTCTGAATAATAAATCTATCTCAAGCAGCTATTTTCAGTGCTAACTGCGTTGAATTTACTTGCAATAGGCGAGCTTTCGACGCGTAATTTCGCCTTGTTTTCACTGGAAATCTCTGGCTAGAGAAAATAAACATAAATATCATATTGATTCAATACGTTAGTAAATCTCTTAACCAGAGTTCAGGCTATTTAATAAGAAGGTAAGGGCGAATCTTTTATAAAGTCGCACAACTTACCTTCACTTAGTAGTGTGTTAGCCGCTTCGATATCGGGAGCAAAGTAGCGGTCTTTATCGTAATAGCTAACATGTTGGCGTAGCAGTGCCTTCGCATTTTCTACCTGCTCACACGCATGTAGTGGCGCTCTAAATTCTAACCCTTGAGAAGCACTTAGCCACTCAACGGCTAACACGCCTTGCGTATTATTAGCCATATCAACTAAGCGCCTAGCGGCAAAGGTTGCCATAGAGACATGGTCTTCTTGGTTAGCTGAGGTCGGTAAGCTATCTACCGAGGCTGGGTGTGCTAGTGACTTGTTCTCAGAGGCGAGCGCAGCTGCGGTCACTTGAGCTATCATAAATCCTGAATTTACCCCACCGTTTTCAACTAAAAATGGCGGCAATTTTGATAAATTAGAGTCAATCAGTAGGGCAATACGTCGCTCAGCTAAGGCGCCAATTTCGGCAATGGCAATCGCAAGATTATCAGCGGCCATAGCAACGGGCTCAGCATGAAAGTTTCCACCTGAAATAATATCCCCCACATCGGCAAAAACGAGTGGGTTATCGGTTACCCCGTTTGATTCACATATTAATACTTCGGCGGCTTGGCGTATTTGGGTTAAGCACGCACCAAGTACTTGCGGTTGGCAACGCAGGCAATAAGGGTCTTGTACTTTTTCACAATTAATATGTGAGTCACTAATTTGTGAGTGGGTACTTAATAGTTCTCTAAATACGTGCGCGGTATCAATTTGCCCTTGTTGACCACGAACCTCATGAATACGTGCATCAAATGGTGCGCGACTGCCCATGGCGGCCTCAATACTGATAGAGCCTATTACACAGCTTTGTGCGTACAAGTCTTCGGCTCTAAATAAGCCCTGCAGTGCAAATGCAGTAGAGGCTTGCGTGCCATTTAATAAGGCTAAGCCCTCTTTGGCGGCTAATGTCAGTGGCTCAAGCCCTGCAATTTTTAACCCCTGTTCTGCGCTTATTAGCTCTCCTTGGTAGCGCATTTTCCCTTCACCCAATAAAGGCAGGCACATATGAGCAAGGGGGGCTAAATCGCCCGAAGCGCCCACTGAGCCCTTTTTAGGCACGCATGGGTACACTTCATTTTTGAGTAGCTGTATAAAAAACTCAATGACTGCTAAACGAATACCAGAATAACCCCGTGATAAAGAATTTACTTTTAGGGTGATCATTAATCTGACCGTGCTGTCATCCATTAATTCGCCAATGCCCGCAGCGTGTGAAAGCACAATACTGCGTTGTAATAGTTCTAGCTCATCATTCGCTATTTTAGTATTGGCTAATAAACCAAAGCCGGTATTAATACCATATATAGTACGCTGCTCGTTTATTACGTCTTGAACGGTTTGCGCGCTGGCTGCTATTTGTGTGACGGACTCAGTTGCCAAAGTTAAATCTACGGCCGATTGATTAATTTTTCTTAAGGTATTTAATTCAAGCTGACCCGGTGTGAGTGTGTATGAAATCATGACTTATCCTTGTTAAGCATAGGTAGGTCTAGGTTTTGTTGTTGTGCACAGTTTTTTGCAATGTCATAACCAGCATCGGCATGGCGCATTACACCGGTAGCGGGATCGTTCCACAGCACTCTAGC
Source organism: Pseudoalteromonas sp. 3J6 (assembly GCF_903995135.1). Taxonomy (GTDB): domain Bacteria; phylum Pseudomonadota; class Gammaproteobacteria; order Enterobacterales; family Alteromonadaceae; genus Pseudoalteromonas. Next base: position 1,248,598 of record NZ_LR877185.1, read on the forward strand.
AAGGCGTTGCTCTGCTTCATCGGTACCATCGGCAACAATAACTACACCTGAATGCTGGCTAAAGCCCATTCCAACGCCGCCACCATGATGAAGCGATACCCAAGTAGCACCGCCAGCGGTATTGAGCAGGGCATTTAAAAGTGGCCAATCAGAGACAGCATCGGAGCCATCTTGCATGCTCTCTGTTTCACGATTAGGACTAGCTACTGAGCCTGAGTCAAGATGATCGCGGCCAATAACTACTGGTGCTTTAAGTTCACCATTTTTAACCATTTCATTAAAGGCAACCGCTAAACGCGCGCGGTCTTTTAAGCCAACCCAACAAATACGTGCAGGCAAGCCTTGAAATTGAATTCGCTCACGCGCCATATCAAGCCAATTATGCAAATGCTTATCATCAGGAATGAGCTCTTTTACTTTTGCGTCTGTTTTGTAAATATCTTCGGGATCGCCCGATAGTGCTACCCATCTAAATGGGCCAATGCCTTCACAAAATAATGGACGAATATAAGCAGGCACAAATCCAGGGAAATCAAAAGCATTTGCTACGCCTTCTTCGAGCGCCATTTGACGAATATTGTTGCCGTAGTCGGTAGTTGCTGCGCCCGCATCTTGCAGTGCCAGCATCGCTGTTACTTGAACAGCCATTGACTGTTTGGCCGCTTTTACCACTGCTTGTGGATTATCGATTCGCATTTTTGCTGCATGCTCCATACTCCAACCTTGTGGCAGGTAGCCGTTAAGCGGATCATGAGCAGAGGTTTGATCGGTGACTATATCGGGAGTAATACCACTTTTTACTAAGGTACTAAAAACATCAGCCGCGTTACCAAGTAAACCCACAGAAAGCGCTTCACCTTTTACACAGGCATCGGTTATTAATTTTAATGCATGCTCAAGATCTGTCGCTTTTACATCGACGTACCCTGTTTTTATTCGAAAATCGATACGGCTTTCATCACATTCCACCACTAAGGCACTAAAGCCAGCCATGGTTGCAGCTAATGGTTGTGCTCCGCCCATTCCTCCCAGGCCACCTGTTAACACCCACTTACCTTTGGCATCGCCTGAAAAATGTTGTTTTGCCATAGCTACAAAGGTTTCGTAAGTGCCTTGAACAATCCCTTGAGAACCAATATAAATCCAAGAGCCAGCGGTCATTTGGCCGTACATCATCAAGCCTTTTTTATCTAACTCGTTAAAATGTTCCCAGTTAGCCCAATGCGGAACAAGGTTAGAATTTGCAATTAATACCCGCGGTGCGTTGCTATGAGTTTTAAATACCCCCACCGGTTTACCTGATTGCACTAATAGGGTTTCGTCATCGTCAAGGCGCTCAAGCGTCTCAATTATTTTGTCGTAGCTTGGCCAGTCACGGGCAGCACGGCCAATGCCGCCATACACCACCAAAGCTTGCGGGTGCTCGGCAACATCAGGGTCTAAATTATTCATTAGCATGCGTTTAGCTGCTTCGGTTTGCCAGCTTTTAGTAGATATTTGATTACCATGCTGTGCGCGAATTGTGCGTTGTGTGTCCAGTCGATGATCCATTATTCACTCCTGTTAAATTTAAGCGTTATGGGCTTTATTATTGTTTTTAAATGTTAATTGTCCGCCCAAGCGGTACTTACTGCCTGGCGATATAAGTCGTGCAAAACTAACAATTCCGTTTACCGACCAAGTACGGCGTATTACTTGTAAACAGGGCTCTTCGTTATATAAATTAAGCCATTGGCACATTTCACTATTTGGCGTAATAGCCTCTACCGTATGCCTCGCTTGCGTTAAAGGAGCAACTGTTGATAAGTATTCGTGCGGGGTAAGGGCGGTAAAATCTTGTTGTAAATAATCTTTTGCAAGGGGCGGATTTACAAAGCGCTCCTCAACTTGTAAGGGGCTGCCGTTTTCATTATGAATAATGACACTGCGATACACCACGCTATCTACCTCTACACCTAAAGCAATTGCAATTGGCGCGACGGCATTAATCGATTCTAATACTTGCACTGTGCAGCTGTAGTTTCCGTTTCGCTCTTTTACTTCATTGGCGATGTTTTTTATTTCAAGTAATGACGACTGAGACTTGAAGCTTGCTACAAACGTTCCTAGACCTTGGCTACGGGTTAAAATGCCGGCATCAGTGAGTTCGCTAAGTGCCCGACGTGCGGTCATTCTGCTTACTGTAAATTGTTTTGCTAGTTCATTTTCTGAAGGGACACGTTGGTTTTCAAGCCAAAGCCCACTGCGTATTTTGTCCACAATAAATTGTTTTATTTGCGTAAACTTAGGTGCTGGCATAAATATTTTTAGTATATTAAAAATAAACAATACCTAGTAAGATGGCATAATCATCTTGTATATACAAGATGTGTTTTTAAACTCGTTTGAACACTATCGCGGAGAGACTTATGCAAGCTACAGAATCCACAGAACAGTTAAATGATATCGATTTATTACTCACCGATGCCAATATTGCCACTATGGATAGCAACATTGATGCGCCTTATGGAGCGATAGAAAATGCGGCTTTAGCAATTAAAAATGGCAAAATAGCATGGTTAGGTAAGCAAACTGAGTTGCCTGACTTTGATGTATTAGCCACTCCGGTAGTAAGTATCAAAGGACAGTGGTTAACCCCGGGTTTAGTGGATTGCCATACTCACTTAGTGTTTGCCGGTTCTCGTGCACAGGAGTTTGAACAGCGTTTACAGGGGGTAAGTTATCAGCAAATTGCCGCGCAAGGGGGTGGGATTGCAAGTACAGTTAAAGCAACCCGAGAGGCTGACCACGAACAATTATTTGTAGCAGCAAAAGATCGTTTAAATGCACTGCTAGCTGAAGGTGTCACTACGGTAGAAATTAAGTCAGGGTACGGGCTTGATATAGAAAATGAGAAAAAAATATTAGAAGTCGCTAGGCTTTTAAATCAACATCATCCTATTGAAGTCATTAATACCTTTTTAGGCGCGCATGCATTGCCTTTAGAGTTTAAAAATCGCAGTGATGATTATATAAATTTAGTATGTAATGAAATGCTCAACACACTTGTTGATCATGATTTAGTCGATGCGGTTGACGTGTTTTGTGAGGATATTGGCTTTAGTTATGCGCAAACGCAGCGAGTATTTGATGCGGCTAAAAAGCTGGGGTTAGCAATTAAGTGTCATGCTGAGCAGTTATCCAATCAACAAGGTGCTGCGCTGGTGGCGCAATACAATGGTTTGTCGGCCGATCATTTGGAATATCTTGATGAAGCCGGTGTTAAAGCTATGGCAAATGCAGGTACTGTGGCGGTATTACTGCCCGGTGCTTTTTATTTTTTAAAAGAAACGAAATACCCTCCGATTGAACTGTTAAATAAATACAAGGTTCCCATCGCAATTGCCAGTGATTTTAACCCCGGCACATCACCGTTATGTTCTTTGCAATTAATGATGAATATGGCTTGTACATTATTTAATTTTACTCCAGAGCAAGCATTAATGGGAGTCACTGCACACGGAGCTCAGGCTCTTGGTTTTACTGATAGAGGCGTATTAAAAGTAGGTGCTCGCGCTGATATAGCACATTGGCAAATTGAGCATCCAGCACAATTAAGTTATCAGTTTGGGGTAAATAAACTGTTAAATCTATGGATATTGGGTAAACTTAGCTAATTATAAGACTTAACTCTTAAGCCTATGTTTTATTTAATGTCAGTGAGTACCTCAGCTATGGATGGAACGTTATTGAGCTATAGCAATTTAGCTATTTTTTTAAGTGGTGCACTTTTAATGGCAATGGTTGCAGCGTTGTTAACCGTTAAAAGTAACGTAATAAGGCTCAGCTTTTTATACACTGGGCTGATTGGTTTAGCTATGGTTAGCACTGCCATCCCTTGGTTTGTTTTGTTATTGGCTCTGGGATTTGCTTTTCATTTATATCAGGCGAATTTGCTAAAGCAAAAAGTCCCGTTACTTATCAGTGCCTGTGCCTCAGGCGGGCTTGTTTTATTATTTACAGGTTACCTCTTTTTTACATTGCATTTAGCGTGGTTACTTATTCCAATTTTACTACTCAGTAGCAGTGGTTTTTTAATGGCTAATACGCCGCAGACTGCTCCAACTTTAAAGCCAGAAACCGAGCCTGAAGCGTATGTTGAAAACTCACCCTTAGCCAGCTTCCCTGATAAACAGCAGTTACGTCAAAAATATAATGAACTCAATGATAAGGATCCATTTACAGCAGCAATCATTGTACTGAGGCTAGAAGGTTTTGCTCAAGTTAATCAACATATTGGCCGAGATTTTGGCGACTTATTATTATCTCAGTCGGCCAATCGAATAAAAGATTTATTAGATAGCGATGAAGTTTTTTTTCTTGCTGAGCATGCTAAATTAGCGCACTTGGGTGGGTTAAACTTTGCATTTATTTGTGATTTACAAAATCATAATCATTTACATCAACAGCTTATAAAGCAAATTATTGGCGCTACCTTAAAGCCGTTTAATGTAGCTAATTGTACGATTGAAGTAAAAGTAAGAGCCAGTTATGTACATTGTAATAAACAAAGCAGCAGCTTTGATGAGCTAATTAGTCATGCTTACTTGGCGCTTGATAGTCGGCCAGCTAAACAAATTGTGGCTTATCATCAGCAAATGACGACTGATCATTTAGAGCAGCAAGCGCGATTAACTGAGCTGGCGAATATCAGCTTTGCTGATGAGTTCGAATTGTTTTTTCAACCGGTTATTCGAAATGAAGATGGCCAAATTGAATTTTTAGAATTGCTATTACGCTGGCAGCATCCAACCCAAGGGACTTTATCGGCGAGCCAGTTTATCAACGATATTAGAATTGCAGGGCTTGGTTACTCACTTGCGACCTTTGTTATTGAACGAGCTGGAGAGCTTGCCATGGCACTGCGTATGGAAGGAATGAGGGTGCCTTTAAGTGTTAACTTATTTGGCCCAGAAATGCTCAACGAAGAGTTTGTTGATTTTGTTTATGGGGTTATCGGTGAGCACCAACTTAGGCCTGGTGATTTAATTTTAGAATGTCCGCTACACATTTTTACTAGCCTAGATGATAAAGGTAGAGCCATGATAGCAAGACTTAACAGCTTAGGTTTAAAAGTGTGCGTTGATGGTTTAGGTGATAATCCTGTATTACTTTCTAAGTTACCTAGTTTAGCGGTGGCATACATTAAAATATCGCCTGCATTAACTGCTGACTTTAGTAATCAAAACAACATACGTAGTTTAGTAGGTGGTATGGTTGAAATGCATAACCAGCAACAGACGAAAGTTATTTTTGAAGGTGTTGAAACACTCGATCAACTAAAGTTTGTAAAAAGTCTAAAAGCCTACGCTTCACAGGGATACTATTTTGGACACCCATTGAGCAGTTTAGGATTAATGAGTTGGTTTAAGCAATGGTTAGAAGCACAAGAACTTTAAGTGTGTTTTAAAGGCTTAGTTTTGTCTGTAAATAGGTATTAACTAAAGCACTGATCACTTGGCCACACTGTAATTTACCTGCAGTTATAGAATGGGGGTGTTGTGAAGGTGCTGCTTCGCATAAGTGTAAATAAGCACTGCGGGGATCGCTTGCAGCTAAGTAAACATAATGCTCACCATCGCTGACATCAAAACCACAATAATTAAAGGCACTTGCAGGCATATAGGTTAAGCTATCTAAATCAACCTCTACCCCTAGCGGTGCGTTATCAAACTCTTTGAGTGCATGGGCAGTTGCTTCAGTTAAGTTTATTTCGCGCTTCACGTTTATTGTTTGGTAGCTTGTGTAGCTAAAGTTAGCGCTCTGCATAGCATCAAAAATAGGCTGATTGTTTTTTAGCTCATGTAAGCCAATAACATGGTAATTATTGAGCAGCTGCTCTTGATAAGCGTAGCGAAACCCATTACCACTGTGCCTACCTTCACACTCACGAAAGTCGGCATGAGGATCTAAATTAATCGCGTTAATTGCGCTATGGCTATGTTTGGCAAGTGAGCGAATAATACCCAAACAGTTATTGTGTCCGCCGCCAATAATAATAGGTTCAAGGCCCGCTTTAAAGACCATGTCTAAAATTGCTTCAACTCGCTCATCTATTTCAGCGCACAGCTTACGCAATTGAGCTAAGTCGTTTGGATTATGATTATCAAGCGGTAGTGCTTGTTGCATTAAATCATCGAGGGTGACTTCGCCAAGCAGTAATACTTTTTGCATGGCAATAGCGTCATTGTGAGGTTGGTTTAAAAAGCGTTGTAAAAACGCAGGCCAAGCATGCTGTGCGCCACCATTTCCTAGATTGGCTCTCGGGCCAATGTCTTCACAAATCCCGAGTAAAACAAAGCGCATACCAAATTGTACGGCATCAGCAAGTGCTTGTTGAATATTGTCGCGGGCATCAAGTAATGCCATCGACTGCCATGCTTTTAGCTCTCCAGCACGGTCAGAGCAAATTTCCTTTACCGTGCTTTCGTCGTATAGTTTAAGGTGAACGGTCACGCTACAGTTCTATTATTTCTAGCTCTAATTCTTCAGCTGAAAGCACAATACCGGTACTGTCAGCATATACAAAGTCATCATCAAAAAATGATACGCCAGCGAAATTAACCCCTATACCGCTTTCGCCCGCGCCTTCACTGTCTGCTGCAACAGGAATTGACGCAATAGCTTGAATACCTAAATCAAGTTCTTCAAGCTCATCAACGTGACGTAATGCACCATATACGATAATGCCTTGCCAATTGTTTTCTAGTGCCAGCTCAGCCAGCTCAATGTCGATTAATGCTCTGCGAGTTGAGCCGCCACCATCAATAAGTAAAATCTGATCAGTACCATCTTGAGAAAGTAATTGGCGGATCAGTTCATTGTTTTCAAAACATTTTACCGTTTTAATGCGGCCACCAAAACTGTGTCGACCACCAAAGTTGATGAACATAGGTTCAAGCACATCAACCACATCAGCAAAGTGGTCGCATAAATCAGAAGTGCTGTAATCCATTATTTTATCCTCAAAAGATACATAAGTTAGTGACTCAGTATACCCTCCTTATATGCAATAACAACGACTTAATCGCAGTAAATTTAGCCATAATTAGAACTAAATCAACTATAAGAATAATAATTCTTTCATAAACTTGTCATTTCCCCACAACAAGATTATAAACAGGTGTATTGCATCCATGATGCGGCTGAACCATTTTCACCTTCAGTGGCAAGAGTTGTAAAATTGAGTAATACTGTGGTTAGGCCAATGGTTTTATATTGTCCATTTGTTTAAAAGGAGTTTGTTAATGGTTAGACTTTACCGGCGACCCTTTTTATTTGTTCAAACTTAATGAGTTAAATGAAAGAAAGCATCACTTTATACTGCGCTGGCAAATTTAATATAGGTATTTACAATGAATTTTCTACAAAATCTGACGATAAAACGCCGTTTGCAACTAAACGCCTTAGTTGTAGGTTTAACAATGATTGTCATGCTATGCATCATAATTTATGAAGCACGTGTGATGCTTAAATTAAATGAAACAATTCAATACGCCGAAGAGCTTGATGTGCATGAGCTTTCGATGCGTAAATATGAAAAAGACTTTTTATTTTATAAAGATGAAAAAAGCTTAGATTTATTCACTAATGAATATAAACAGCTGCAGCTCAAACTAGGGAAACTATCTGCTTTATCAAAAGATTTAGATATTGCCATTGATCAGGTTAACCAATTTGAGGTGCTTGCAAAGCAGTATTATGATGACTTTCAAATTGTTGTTAATTTGCAACGGAAGATAGGTTTACATCCTAAAGATGCGCTTTATGGCGAACTGCGTAAGTCAGTACACAACATTGAAACATTATTGAATCAGCAAAATGATTATAAATTACTGACCACCATGTTGCAGCTACGCCGCGCTGAGAAAGATTTTATGTTGCGTTTAGATACCAAATATTTAGACCGATTTAATAAATTAGGTGATGAGTTAAAACAACAAGTAAATACCTCAGAAATACCTAGTAATATACGCAATCAATTAACTTCATTAATGACCAATTACCAAGGCAAATTTACCGCACTAGTTGAAGCACAAATCGCTTTAGGGGTTGATTTAGATTCGGGTGCTCTTGGAAAAATGAGAGTCAGTATTAAGAAAAGTGATGATGTGGTGACTGCCATTACTTCGGCCACTAAAAAACAAGTTGCTGAGACGGCCCAGCAGGCGCAATTATTGGCAATAGCCATATTTATAATTGCCAGTGTGATTGTGATGGTTCTTGTGTACTTAACGAGTCGCTCAATTATTCAGCCTATTGAGAGGGTTTATCAAACTATTGACAAGATAAGAAAAAACAATGATTTAAGCTTATTCATAGAGCACAAAGGAGAAGATGAAGTCACTAGGATGACCATAGATTTTAATAGCTTGATTAGCGACTTTAAAGATCTTATCTATGAAGTAAATACTGCTCTAACAACGCTTAATATAGCAACGGGTAACTTATCTGAAACAACCTCAGCAACTAGTTCTGGCATGCAAGAGCAATTGCATGAAGCGGACATGGTGGCAACGGCAGCCACAGAAATGCAAGCTACCATTCAAGACATTTCACATAATACAGAAGCTGCTGCTAAAAAAGCTGAATCAACCAATTTAAGTGCGCAACAAGGTCAAGTTGAAGTAGAGTCAACCATTAAACATATTAATGCTTTGTCTGATTCGCTTGGTAAAGCCTCCAGCGTGGTGTCACAGCTAGAAAAAGATGGTGAAACCATTGGCTCTGTACTTGATGTAATTCGTGCCATTGCAGAACAAACTAATTTACTTGCCTTAAATGCGGCCATTGAAGCCGCGAGAGCGGGTGAACAAGGTCGTGGTTTTGCGGTTGTTGCAGATGAGGTGCGCTCACTTGCACAACGCACACAAGAGTCAACTAGCGAAATTGAGGGTATTATTAACACCTTACAACAGCGTACCCAAGAGGTAGTAAGTATCATGCATCAGTGTCGTACTCAAGGTGGTGAGAGTGCAACACAAGCAACAAAAGCGGGTGAATTGCTAGGAGCTATCACTGTTGATGTGCAAACGATTATGGAAATGAGTACACATATTGCTACTGCTATTGATGAACAGAGCCAGGTAGCATCAGAGGTTAATAAAAACGTAGTCCGTATTCGAGATATTGCTGAAGGGGCTGCTGCTCATTCACAAACGAATGCGCAAACAAGTGAAGAGGTATCTGAGCAATCAAGGGTGCTTCATCAAGCAATCTCAAAATATAAAGTTTAATTATCCATAGAAACGAGCGGCTTAATTGCCGCTTGTTTGTTATTAACGAAGCAGAAGCATCATAACTGACGCTAAGGTACAAATTTTATTGGTACGCTATCTTTGTTATTTTCATGTTGTTTAACACGTTCTAAATAAGTGTCCCACAACTTAGTATGTTCGGCTTGTAACTTAGCCAAATATTGCCAGCTAAACAACCCGCTGTTGTGCCCGTCGTCAAACTCTAAACGCAACGCGTAATGCCCTACGGGTGTAATGCTTTTAATGCCCACTGTTTGTTTATTAAGTACTAACTTCATAGGCTCAGAGCCATGGCCTTGCACCTCGGCTGAGGGAGAGTGAACCCGTAAAAATTCAGTACTGAAGGTTGCGTCTGAATGATCATCAAAAAACACATCTAAATTTTTACTTACACTATGATAGTGCACTTTAGTTACTTGTTTCATCGTCATCTCACTTACAAAAAAGCCTCCATGCTGGAGGCTTTTAGTATACATTAAACGGCTGTTAAAGAATAAAGCGGCTTAAGTCTTCATCTTCAACCAGCGCACCTAGGTGCTTTTCAACATAGGCAGCGTCAATAACTAAACTTGAACCCGCTTTTTCAGAAGCATCATATGAAATTTCTTCCATTAATCTTTCCATAACAGTATGCAGACGGCGAGCACCGATGTTTTCGGTTTTCTCATTAACCTGCCAAGCGGCTTTAGCAATTCGCTCAATTGCATCGTCGCTAAATTCAACAGCGACTTGCTCTGTTTTGAGTAGCTCGCGTTGTTGCTCCGTAAGTGATGCGTGTGGCTCAGTTAAAATGCGCTTAAAGTCATCGGCTGTGAGTGCTTCAAGTTCAACACGAATAGGTAAACGGCCTTGTAACTCCGGGATCATGTCTGATGGTTTAGACATCTGGAATGCACCTGAGGCAATAAATAGCATATGGTCAGTTTTGACCATGCCATGCTTAGTGTTTACTGTAGAACCTTCAATAAGCGGTAGTAAATCACGTTGTACACCTTCACGGCTTACATCTGGGCCTGAGGCTTCACCGCGCTTACAGATTTTGTCGATTTCGTCAATAAACACAATGCCGTTTTGCTCTACAGCAAAAATTGCCTGCTCTTTTAATTCTTCAGGGTTAACTAATTTTCCGGCTTCTTCTTCGGTAAGTAGTTTAAATGCTTCTTTAATTTTAAGCTTACGTTTAGTGCGTTTATCACCACCCATATTTTGAAACATGCCCTGTAGCTGGTTGGTCATTTCTTCCATACCAGGAGGAGCCATAATTTCAACATTCGGTTGAGCTTGGGCTAAATCAATATCGATTTCTTTGTCATCTAGCTGGCCTTCGCGTAATTTTTTACGAAACGATTGACGTGTCGATGAGCTTTCATCGCGCTGAACTTCCCCATACTGATCTTTCACTGGAGGTAGTAATACATCTAAAATACGCTCTTCAGCGGCTTCTTCTGCACGGTGTTTAAACTTTTTGGTTTGTTGTTCACGGGTCATTTTGATTGAAACGTCGACTAAATCACGGATGATAGTTTCAACTTCTTTACCTACATAACCTACTTCTGTGAATTTAGTGGCTTCCACTTTAATAAAGGGGGCATTAGCCAGTTTTGCTAATCGACGCGCAATTTCCGTTTTACCTACACCAGTAGGGCCAATCATTAAAATATTCTTTGGCGTTACTTCTGCACGTAAATCTTCGTTTAACTGCATACGGCGCCAGCGATTACGAAGGGCAATAGCAACCGCTTTTTTTGCTTTTGCTTGACCAATAATATGTTGGTCTAGCTCATGAACAATTTCTCTTGGGGTCATATCAGACATAGCGGGTTCCTATTACAATTCTTCGATAGTTTGGAAGTTATTCGTAAATACACAGATGTTGCCAGCAATTGTAAGACTTTTCTCTACAATTTCATGGGCACTTAAGTCGGTATTTTCTAATAAGGCGGTTGCAGCAGATTGTGCAAAGTTTCCGCCGCTACCAATTGCGATCAGGTCGTTTTCAGGTTGTACGACGTCACCATTACCAGTGATGATCAATGAGGCAGTTTCATCAGCAACAGCTAGCAGGGCTTCAAGTTTGCGTAAGGCACGATCGCTACGCCAATCTTTAGCCATTTCTACAGCCGCTTTAGTTAGATTGCCTTGGTGCATTTCTAATTTGCTTTCAAAACGTTCGAAAAGGGTGAAGGCATCAGCAGTACCGCCAGCGAAACCAGCGATTACTTTGCCATTATAAAGACGTCGAACTTTTCGGGCATTGCCCTTCATTACAGTATTACCAAGGGAGACTTGGCCGTCACCACCAATAACAACTTTGTCATCACGGCGTACACTTACGATTGTAGTCATGTTATTCCTCACCATCGCGCTGCAAGGGGGCAGCGCGTAAAAAACGATTATGAAGAGGTTATATGGGTGAATGGTTTAAATTCAAGTCCAGCCCCAAATTCCGCAGCCAACGATATTAATTCGTTTTAGTTTGTTCTTATCACTTTCTGCTTGGCGCTTGGTTTCATAAGGCCCTAAACGCACCTTATACCAAATACCATTAGTACCTGTGGTTTTTTTGATCTCTGAAATTAGCCCAGCAAAGGCTATTTTAGCCTTTAAGGTTTCAGCTTGTTGATGCGTTTTAAATGAACCACACTGCATAACATAAGGGCCTTTTTGTTCAAGTTCTTTCACTTCAACTTGAATTTCATGCTCTTTAATTTCTTTAATAAATTTAGGTGGTCGCGGTTTAGCTATTTCTACTTGTTTTTCGGCTGTTGGGTTTGCTTGTTTTTCAACAAGATCAGGATCGGCATTATTTTTAACAAACCAGAGTCCATATGCAAAGCCACCCACAAGTACTAGTGCAATCAGGGTTAATAACAGCGGAAAAGGTTTTTTAGCCGGTTCTTGTTTGGTATTTTTTCTATTTTTTGGTTTTTTATTAATATAATCGTGCTGTGCCATGGTGTTATGTGTGGCCTTACCTAAATCATGTCTGTAGGGTCTACGTCTAAACTCCAGCGAACTTTTTGAGCTAGTTTACTGGTGCTGAGATAATCAACCATTTGTGCAAGATACGGATGTAAAATGCGTCGATCTTGCGCTTGAATATGTAATTGAAAACGATACATCCCCGCAATCTTTTCTAAAGGCGCAGGGATAGGTCCAAGCAATTGTATACCAGATACCCCATTGACAGGAACCAAATCCGTTAGAAAGTCGACGACTTGCTTAATGTTATGTCCCTGTGCACGAACTATTGCCATACTGGTGATTGGTGGTAACTGCGCGTCACTTCGTTCAGTGAGCGCAAAGCGGGCAAAATCTTGATAGCCGTTATTAACTAAATCTTGTAATAATGGGTGCTCAGGGAAGTGTGTTTGTAATAATACTTCACCGGGCTCACCAGAACGTCCAGCTCTGCCTGCAACCTGAGTCACTAATTGAGCAAGGTGTTCTGTTGCCCTAAAGTCACACGAATATAAACCACTATCTACATCTAAAATGAGTACTAAGCTTACATCCGCAAAGTGGTGGCCTTTGGCCAGCATTTGCGTACCGACTAAAATGCGTGCGCCACCTTGGTTTATTTCATCCAATGCTTTTTCAAGGCTGCCTTTGCGCCTCGTAGAGTCACGGTCTATTCGGCTAATTGGGATGTCTTTAAATTCAGTACTCAAAAATTCTTCTATTTGTTCGGTGCCTTTGCCGTTAGGAAATATCTGCGTGCTTCCACAGTCAGGGCATTGATGCGGTACTTGATATTGGTCACCACAATGGTGGCAAATCATCTGACCGATGGCTTTATGAAAGGTTGCACTCGTGCTGCAGCGATTACATTCACTTAACCAACCACACTCATGACATATTAAAGTGGGCGAAAAACCACGGCGGTTTAAAAATACCATTACCTGCTTACCTTTATTCAGGTGCTGGCGCATTATCGCTAAGCTCGCATGGGCAATACCCGCTTGATCAGGCTGACCTTTCATGTCGAGAAGCTTAAATTGATTATCGGTGGCCGTTTGTGCACGCTCACTTAATGTGAGTAACTGGTATTTGTTATTAATTGCTTTGTGCAGTGTTTCTAATGCGGGAGTCGCACTGCCTAAAATAAGCGGGATATTTTGCTGATATGCGCGATACGCTGCTAAATCGCGTGCATGATAGCGTAGAGTATCTTGTTGTTTAAATGAAGCATCATGCTCCTCATCAACCACAATCATCCCGAGTTTTAAAAAGGGTAGAAAAATACTCGAACGAGTACCTATAACGATAGCACAACTGCCTTTTTCACAAAACCGCCATGTTTGCAGACGCTCGTTATCGGTGAGCGCTGAATGCCATAGCATAATTGGCGTGTCAGGGAAGCGACGTCTAAAACGATTCACTGTTTGTGGTGTTAAACCTATTTCTGGAACAAGCACTAACGCTTGCTCTCCACGTTTTAACACCTCTTCAAGACACTGTAGGTAAACTTCTGTTTTACCGCTACCCGTGACACCTTCAAGTAAAAAACTATTAAAACCAGCACTTTGATTTATAGTAGTACAAGCAATTGCTTGTTCTTTATTTAAGCGAGGCTTAGTGCCCACAGTAGGAGAGGCATGTTGCCATTGATTGTCATGTTCAATGGTTTGCACTATCAGTTCTTTTGCTAATAGGCTATCAATAGTCTTTTTATTAAACCCGAGGGCTTTTAGTTCCGTTAATGATGATTTACCCGATGCAGATAATTGCTTAAGCAAGTTAAGCTGTGTTTTAGCTTTTAAAGATGGTAAAAGCGCCCCTTTATCAGTTAACGTCAGCATATTTATACTGGTTTTATCAGGGCATTCACCTTGGCGCAGCGCATTGGGGAGTGCAATATGAATAGTTTCACCTAGTGGATAACAATAATAACGCGCAGTAAACTTCAGCAGCTCCAAATGTTGCGCAGATAACACCGGCGAATTATCAATTACTTCAATAATAGATTTGATTTTGCCTTCAGGAACTTCTGTATCGGTTTTTAAACTAAGGATAACCGCTACTTTTCGTTGATTGCCAAAAGGGACGAGTACGCGCATGCCAGGCTGCAATTTAGTCAGCGGTGTTAATTGCTCATCCACTTTATAATCAAAGGTGCGAGGTAAGGGGACTTTTATTGCAACTTCAACAAAACACATAACAACTCAACTAAGAAACCTAATAGCCTAATGTACTAAAAATAGTATTAAAAGCCTACCGACAAATCAGTAATCAATAGGTGTTTGCAGACTTTTTAGTAAAAAGAATAATTAAAGCTTGTGTGCGTGCGGGTTGTTGGATAAAATTCGCGACCAATAAATTTGTTTTAACGACGTATGGTGCCAGACTTCGGGTTTGGAGAGCGATGCGGCCTTAACTAGAGGTTCCTATGAAAGAAGGTATTCACCCTAAGTACGAAGTAATTTCTGCAACTTGTTCATGCGGAAACAAATTCGAAACTCGTTCTACTTTGTGTAAAGACATTCACTTAGACGTATGTTCTGCGTGTCACCCGTTTTACACTGGTAAGCAAAAGATTTTAGACACTGGCGGCCGTGTTGATCGCTTCAACAAGCGCTTCGGTGCACTTAGCAGCAAAAAATAATTTTTTGTTTCTATGTAAAAAAAGCACCTTAGGGTGCTTTTTTTGTGCCTAAAATTCACTTATCCCTCCATTTTATAACAGTTTTGTATTTATTATTTTTGCATAACTATTTCCTGTTCTTATTCCGAATATGCATAAACATTTGCAGACAAAATTGCCAATATTATCTATATTTTTATTTGTTACACTTTAAATATGGTACTTAAATGTAGTTAACGTGAAGTTATTTGTATTTAAAGTTAAACAAAGTTCGGTATTTCACTATTTTAATTTAAGACTGAAAAGAGTATTTCATAAATATTGAATAAGGGTAAAAACGACCTGTAATTTTCATTTTTATGACGAATTTATATTTTAAAAATGTCAGGATAATCTAGGGAAGTTGCTGATAAATCACTTAAAATTAAGAGTTCTAGCATATAACAGGATAGACCTGATATTGCTTGGAATTTAAAAATAATAAAGGTATCGTAGAATAAAACTACCTCTCACTTTAACTTAAATTGCAGGATATAATCGCGTTATGTCAGATTTTCGTGAACAAGCACTACATTACCATGCCCATCCCGTTCCAGGTAAAATCAGTATTGAGCTGACCAAGCCCGCTGAGACGGTTAAAGACCTCGCGCTCGCATATAGCCCAGGTGTTGCAGAACCTGTTCGTGAAATTGCCGCTGATCCAGCAAATGCCTATAAGTATACTGGTAAAGGAAATATGGTTGCGGTTATTACTAACGGCACCGCAATTTTAGGCTTAGGTAATTTAGGCCCACTGGCCTCAAAACCAGTAATGGAAGGCAAGGCATTATTATTTAAACGTTTTGCAGGTCTAGATTCAATTGATATAGAAGTTAAGCACCGCACAACCGAAGACTTTATCAACACGGTTGCGAATATTGCAGACACGTTTGGTGGTATCAACCTAGAAGATATTAAAGCGCCAGAATGTTTTGAGATAGAAAAAGCACTTATAGAACGTTGCAGCATTCCTGTATTTCATGATGACCAACATGGTACGGCAATTGTAACGGCTGCGGGTATGCTAAATGCGCTAGAAGTACAAGGTAAAGCAATTGAAGATGCGATTATCGTGTGTTTAGGTGCCGGCGCTGCAGCTGTTGCCTGTATGGAGCTTTTAATTAAGTGTGGCGCACTGCGTGAACATATTTATATGTTAGACCGTAAAGGCGTTATTCATACACGTCGTGATGACTTAAATGAATATAAGCAATTATTTGCAAACAATACGGATAAACGTACTTTACAGGACGTAATTGAAGATGCCGATGTGTTTGTTGGTGTATCAGGCCCTAATTTATTAGCCGCCGATGATTTGAAGTTAATGGCTGACCGCCCAGTTGTATTTGCATGTTCAAACCCCGATCCTGAAATTGATCCGCAATTAGCACATGCTGCACGCAACGATCTTATTATGGCGACTGGCCGTTCTGATTATCCGAACCAAGTTAACAACGTACTTTGTTTTCCATTTATTTTCCGTGGCGCACTAGATGTACGCGCAAGTGAAATAAACGATGAAATGAAAATAGCTGCTGTAGAGGCAATTCGCAGTATTGCTAAAGAGCCAGTTCCGGCTGAAGTACTGACTGCTGCAGGTATCGATAAACTAGAGTTTGGTGCTAAATATATTATACCAAAACCTATGGATCCGCGCTTATTGCCTCGTATCGCCAAAGCCGTTGCTCAAGCTGCAGTTGATTCGGGTGTGGCACAAATTGATATGCCAGAGAACTACATGGCGTAATTTTAAGTGTGAATTAACGCAAAAAAAACCTCAGCATTTGCTGAGGTTTTTTTATAACACAGATAAAGAAATTTAATCTTCATTTAAAATAGGCACTTCTAGTCCCATTTCTTGCATTATTTTCTTCACCTCTTCAGGTACTTTTTCTGCATTGTCTTTACGTAGATCATCATCATTAGGCAGCGGTTGCCCTGTAAATGCATGCAAGAACGCTTCGCATAAAAGCTCACTATTTGTTGCATGGCGTAAGTTGTTTATTTGACGACGGGTACGTTCGTCGGTTAATACTTTTAATACATTTAGCGGGATCGAAACGGTGATCTTTTTTACTTGTTCGGATTTTTTCCCGTGTTCTGCGTATGGGTGAATATATTCACCATTCCATTTAGCCATAAGATGTATCGTTGCCTCAGATTATAAATTGCTCACACAGCATCAAAGCGTGTAAATATGCGTGAAATTCTATCGGTTTAAAAAAGATAGTCAAATACTAGTTATTTAGCTGTCTAGACATTTAAATGTTTTGACATCTTAAACTGCATGCGCTACCTTTTAGACGTCTAAACATCCAAAATAGTAAAGGTGGCGAAAATGAGTGAAAAAAATAAGGCAACAATTGCTGTTCGTAGTGGAATAGAAGCCGACAAACAGCATGGTGCGGTTGTTCCTCCGCTTTATTTATCAACAACTTACTCATTTGCTGACTTTGATACCAAGCGCCAATATGATTATGGCCGCAGTGGTAATCCTAACCGTGACATTTTGGCTGAGGCGCTTACTGAACTTGAAGGCGGGGCTAAAGGCATTATTACTGCAACGGGTATGGCGGCAGTTCACTTAACAACTCAATTATTAAATAGTAACGATACGTTAATGATTCCTCACGATTGCTATGGTGGCAGCTATCGTTTATTTACCTCACTAGAAAAACGCGGCTTGTTAAAGCTAGAAGTGGTCGATTTCACTAAAAGCGAAAGCTTATCGCAAATTCTTGCTATTAAACCTAAGCTGATCTGGATTGAAACACCGAGTAATCCAATTTTACGATTAACTGATATTAAAGCAGTTACCGATATTGCTAAGCAGTGCGGTGCTCTGGTTGCTGCCGATAACACATTTTTATCGCCGGCTTTGCAAAATCCGATTAAATTTGGTGCTGATATTGTGGTTCACTCAACTACTAAATATATCAATGGTCATTCAGATGTTGTTGGGGGGGCGGTTATTGCAGCAACCGCTGAGCTTGGTGAAGAACTGGCATGGTGGGCAAATAATATTGGCATTACTGGAGCGCCATTTGATAGCTATTTAACTCTCAGAGGTTTGCGCACGTTAAACGTGCGTTTGAGGCAACACCAAGAAAATGCACTCGCTATTGCACAGTATCTAGAAAACTCCCCGTTTGTTGCTCAGGTTTACTATCCAGGTCTTGAATCACATCCACAACATGCGCTTGCTAAGGCGCAGCAGTTTGGCTTTGGTGCAATGGTTAGTTTTGATATCAAAGGCGATATAAACGATGCTGCAGCGTTTTTAACGCGCTTAAATGAATTTAGTTTGGCGGAATCATTAGGCGGAGTTGAAAGTTTGATTTGTCACCCCGCAACCATGACCCATGCAGGCATGGAGGCGACTGCCCGTGCAGAAGCTGGGGTAGGTGATACGCTTATTCGTATTTCGGTGGGTATTGAAGATGCAAAAGACTTACTTGCTGATTTAGACAGGGTATTTAATTTGGTTCGCCCCGGGCAAGCAGATAATGCTTTAGCTGTAAAAAATGGTGCCAGTGAGTCATTTGGCTCAGCGAAACTAAACGCGGCGCATCCGGCGTTATGGTAGTGCCTGCCAATTTTGAAAATATAAAACATGAAGTCGAGTTGGTATTAACATGGTAAATCAGGTTCATAAATTTGGTGGTTCGAGTTTAAGCTCAGCGGATCGCTTTAAAAGTGTCGCAAATATTATTTTAACTCATGCTCAAGCCGGGGATTGTGTGGTGGTATCTGCTGCCGGTAAAACCACCGATACCTTGGTTAAATTGTGGCAAAGCTTCCAACAGCAAGATACCCAAGCGATTGCTGACATTATTTTATTAATAAGTAATCATCAATCTTCGCTAATTGAACAATTGCTTATAGCCAATGCTAAGCATGAAGCACTCAATATACTTGCCACTGAGCTAAGCATTATTACTCAGCAGGCTAAGCAAAACATATTAACTGAAGCGTGGCTATTAGCTCATGGCGAATTATGGTCTGCAAGGCTATTAAGCGCTTACTTAGGGCAACTTAACTTTAGTGCTTGCGCTCTGGACGCTAGGCAGTTATTCACATTAGACGCAGGGCAGCTACAGCATGCTAATAATCAGCAGCAGTGCTTAAAAGCCATAGATACAAGCAAAATTAATGTCGTTACAGGGTTTATTGCGGCTAATTTACAACATGAAACCGTGACCTTAGGACGTAACGGCAGTGATTACAGTGCTACTTTATTAGCACGATATTGCAATGCTAAAAAAGTGTCTATTTGGACTGACACTCAAGGTGTTTTTAGTACTGATCCGCGTAAGGTAGCTAATGCGATTAAGTATGCGCGGGTGTGCCGCGAACAAGCTAATTTATTGGCTAGATTAGGTAACCCCGTACTACATGCTAAAACATTATCGCCATTAAAAGGGACCGATATAGAGTTAATTGTTCGCAGTAGTTACGATCTTCAAGGCAGCCATACCGAAATAGTTAAATTAGGAATGAGTAAACAAAAGCGCTTTTTAACCACGATTAACAATGTGGATTTACTTACTGTTGATGATTTGAGTGAAGGCGAGGTAACGCATGTTAGTCAGCTTATTCAGCATAGTTTGCATCACTTTGAACATGCGGGCGAAATTTACTTGGTAGTCCCTGCGTCGGCGACATATCAGGTGGTTAATTATTTTGCTGGCCGCGCCAACATTAGTGATTCTAACTTAAATGGGGTTGCAATTATTGCATCAGAGCCAGATATAGCGATACTCGGTGAGCAAAGTGCAGCTGTACTTCAAGCGCAATCAATTCACCCTAGGTTTACTCATTTTGGTGACGGTTATACGTTATTATTAACCGATCAGGTACTTGAGAGTGATGTGCTGAGCTTACTGCATGATAAATTGATCAATAAAGCGCAAGAAATAGCTTTAATTATTGCAGGGCTTGGTAATGTTGGTGCTGAATTTATGCGCCAACTACCTGCACAAATAGCCCGTTTATCATCAGGTTTTAACATTAAGTTAGTAGCATTACTACGCTCAGAGCAGATGCTGGTTAATGCCAATGGGTTAGACTGTGAGAGCTGGCAACAGCAATGGGAAAACCATGCAAGCCCCTATCAGCAAGCTGATTTGCTGTCATACATTGATACGCTTGAGTATGAACATAAGGTAGTGATTGATATTACCGCCAGTGAATATTTTAGCCAGCTTTATAGCAAATTTGTGGAATTAAATTGTCACTTAATTAGTGCTAATAAATACGCAGGCACAGCTCCGCTGAGCTGGTATCAAGCATTACGTGAAGATTTGGCACAGCGAGGCTTACACTGGCGTTATAATGCCAGTGTGGGAGCCGGATTACCGATTAATTTTGCATTAGCCGATTTACAAAACAGTGGTGATAAAATAACGCGTATAGAAGGCGTGTTCTCTGGCACCCTATCTTGGTTATGTAGTAGTTACGATGGCAGCAAGGTATTTTCAGATTTAGTGCTTGAAGCACAAGCTTTGGGGTTTACCGAACCTGATCCGCGAGAAGATTTATCTGGCCGAGATATGCAACGTAAGTTACTTATTTTGGCGCGTGAGTTGGGTATTGAATTAGAACTTGATGACATTTCTTTATCGGCATTGATGCCCGATGAGCTAAGTGCGGGCAGTTGGGATGACTTTGTTGATAACAAGGCTAGTTTAGATGCGTTTATCAAGCAGCACTTCGAAGCGGCTTTGCAACAAAGTGCTGCACTGTGTTATACCGGATTGCTGGAGTTTAAAAACAGCAAGCTAAACGCTAAGGTAGGAATTGCCTATGTACCAAAAAGCGAAGCGGTTGCTAATTTAACACCTGGCGATAATATTTTTGTGATTAATACTCAGTGGTATAATCAAAACGCATTAGTGATACAAGGCCCCGGTGC
Source organism: Pseudoalteromonas sp. 3J6 (assembly GCF_903995135.1). Lineage (GTDB taxonomy): Bacteria > Pseudomonadota > Gammaproteobacteria > Enterobacterales > Alteromonadaceae > Pseudoalteromonas. The sequence continues at coordinate 1,269,431 of NZ_LR877185.1, forward strand.
GGGTAAAGAAGTGACCGCAGCTGGCGTGCACTCTGACTTATATTGGTTGGTACAAAATATTACCTAGACTATCAAAAAGGCCGCTATTCAGCGGCCTTTTATATATTAGCATTATTTAAAAGAGCTCTTCTTCGGTTTTAGTGTTTTCTTCAAATATATCATTTGGCTGTGCTAACACATATTTTGTAGGTGCGGTGCCTTTTTCAAAGTATTCAAAACGGCTGGTATAATCGTTTTTATGACTTAACAGCCCCGTTTCTAAGTCAATACGAATAGAAACTAAGCCTTCAGGTGGTTCGATAGGTGCCGCAGGTTTACCATCCAGTGCGACTCTCATAAAATCCACCCATGCAGGCTGAGCTGTTTTAGCACCTGACTCTGCGCCTGATATTTGGCCACTTCCTAAGTTATTGTTATAGGTTGAGCGCCCCAGAGTATTTCCAGGGTTGTCAAAACCAACCCAAACAGAGGTCATCACATCGCGATTAAAGCCGCTAAACCAAGTATCTACAGAATCATTGGTAGTGCCTGTTTTACCTGACAGATCGCGACGTTTTAGCGCTTGTGCACGCCATCCTGTACCACTCCAACCTGTTTTATGAGACCAGCTACCACCCCCCCAAATTGCGCTGTTCATAGCACTGGCAATTAAAAATGCATTTTGTTTAGATATGATCTGCGGCGCGCAGTTTGGTGCTACTTGCTCACTTAGCATTAGCGAGCTAGGCGTTGTCGCTTCATCATCACAAATTACAGTCGGGTTAGTTTTAAATAAGGTGTTGCCCATGGCATCTTGAATTTCAGAGATAAAGTAAGGTTCGATTAAGTGGCCGCCATTGGCAAAAGTACTCATACCACGAGCTAACTCTAGTGGAGTAATAGATGCGCTACCTAAAGCCAGCGATTCACTGCGATTTATATCTTCATCTGCAAAGCCAAATTTAAGTAAATGATCGGCTGTACGTTGCAAGCCAACACCACGTAATAAACGTACCGAAATCACATTTTTTGATTGTGCTAAAGCACGGCGAATGCGAATAGGGCCATTATAAATGGCAGGGCTATTTTTAGGTCGCCATGCGACACCTTGGCTTTTATCCCATTGATTTATAGGAGCATCATTTAAAATTGACGCTAAGGTGTAGCCTTTTTCAAGTGCAGCAGAGTATATAAATGGCTTAATATTAGAGCCAACTTGGCGTTTGGCTTGCACTGCACGGTTATATTGGCTTTGTTCAAAGCTGTAACCGCCTACAATGGCTTTTATACGCCCGTCTTGTGGGTCTAAAGACACAATGGCGCTTGCAGCTTCAGGGATTTGACTCAAAATATAGCTGTTGTCATCATTTTTACGCAGCCATATTTGCATGCCAGGCGTTAATATATCGCTTGCTGCTTCAGGTGCAAAGCTTTGGCGATAACGGGTGATAAACTTACGTGCCCACTTTAGATTATCCCAAGTCAATGTTGTGCGTTCGCCGCTTTTAAGTATTACTTCCGCGCTTTTGTCTGATACATTTAAAACTGCAGCGGCTTTTAGAGGGCCTAGTTCATTGGCCTCTTTCAAAATGTTTAATAACTTAGAATCAGAAGGTGTGGGCTCTGTTTGTGGATCCCATAAAATGGCTTCAGGGCCTCTAAATCCATGGCGCATATCATAGGCATGTAAATTGTTAACCAAAGCCGTTTGTGCCGCCTGTTGAATATTTGACTCAACAGAAGTATACACTTTAAATCCTGAGTTATAGGCTTTATCTATACCGTAGCGCGACACCATTTCAGCACGTACCATTTCTGAAATATATGGTGCATATAAGTCAATTTCAGCCCCATGGAAATAGGCGGTAATTGGCTGGCTCGTAGCTTCGTTATACTGCGCTCTAGAAATATACTTTTCATCTAGCATTCGTCCTAACACTACATTTCTTCTGGCTTTGGCTCGCTTTGGGTTACGAATAGGGTTAAGTGCTGAAGGCGCCTTGGGTAAACCGGCGATCATTGCCATTTGCGCAAGAGTAAGCTCTTTTAGCTCTTTACCATAATAAACCTGAGCGGCTGCACCAATACCAAAGGCGCGGTTTCCTAGCTCTATTTTATTTAGATAAAGTTCAAAGATTTCATCTTTTGAAAGTAAATTTTCGATATGGATGGCAATAAATATTTCTTTTACTTTACGGATATAGGCTTTTTCTCGCGTTAAAAAGAAGTTACGAGCCAACTGCATGGTGATTGTACTGGCACCCTGCTTTTTTTCACCGGTAGAAATAAGTACTAGTGCTGAGCGAACAATACCAATTGGGTCGATACCGATATGGTCATAAAAACGGTTATCTTCTGTTGCTAAAAAAGCCTGTAATAAAGGTTCAGGAATTTGATCTATAGTTACAGGGATACGTCTTTTTTCACCAAATTGGTTGATTAAAAGCCCATCTTTGGTAAATACTTGCATAGGCGTTTGTAATTGAACGTTTTTTAAAACTTGCACGCTTGGGATATCGGATTTAACGTAGTAATAAAGGCTGAGCAATGTAATTAGTGCAAGTAATGCACAAATGATCAAAAATTGTAAAGTTCTTTTTAATAAAATCACTGATATTTCCCTAAACGGACTCCCAATTACAGGTTGAGACTGCTAGTATATATTGATTAAAAATTGAATAATATTTTTTAAGATATAAATTATAACTTGTTTATTATTAAAACAAAGGCAAAGTTGCAAACATGCTAAGTCAATTGATAAAAAAACCATCACCTATGATGGTGGGTATTGATATAGGATCGCACTCTATCAAGGCCGTGCTTTTAAGTGAAACAGAAACCGGGCTTCGATTAGAAGCTCTTGCAATTGAACCTATGCCTAAAGGCGCTATGAGCGAGCGCAACATTCAAGACATTGAAGCAATTGGCAATGTGATAACCAAGTTAAAACGAAAGCTTCCAAAGTCACTAAAATTTGCAGCTGTTGCTGTTTCAGGGCAAACAGTGATTACCAAAGTCATTTTCATGGATGTTTCCTTAAGCGACGCTGAATTAGAATCACAGATTGAAATTGAAGCCGATAGCTTGATCCCCTATCCATTAGATGAAGTCAGTTTAGATTTTGAAAAACTCTCTACTAACAGTGCCGATCCGAGCAAAATTAATGTTCTACTTTCTGCAGCGAGAACGGAAAGTGTGGAAGCGAGGGTAGGCGCACTTAGTGCTGCCAACTTAACTGCAAAAGTTGTGGATGTTGAAAGTTATGCATTAAGCCGGGCTATGGATGTTTACTACCAACAGCTACCATCAGACGCGTTTGATAAAACCGTTGCAGTAGTTGATATAGGTGCGGTGCTTACCTTGGTCAGTGTAGTGCAATTTGGTGAAACTATTTACACCCGCGACCAAGTATTTGGTGGTGACCAATATACAAATAGTATTGTTGCTTACTACAACAAAGGCTTTGATGAGGCTGAAATTGGTAAAACAACGGGTGATTTACCGCCTAATTATACATTTGAAGTGTTAGCGCCTTTTCAAACCTCATTATTGCAGCAAGTTCGTCGTGCTGTGCAAATGTTTTTAACAACAACAGGCAAAGAGCAGTTGGACTACATCGTACTGACGGGCGGGTCAGCGATGATTAAAGGTGTTGATAGATTATTAATCGAAGAATTAGGAATACACACGGTTGTTGTTGAACCATTTGATAAAATGGAAATATCACCTAGAGTAGATCGTAATATAATACAGCGCCACCGCACTCAGTTTGCGATTGCAACTGGTTTGGCGTTGAGGAGTTTTTCATCATGCCACATATAAATTTACTACCTTGGCGTGAACTTCAGCGTGAGCAGTCTAAAAAGAAATTTATAACATTGCTGATGGCAGTGGTTATTGTTTGTTTCGTAACCATGTATGCGCTGAGTACATTTTATAGCGCTCTAAAAGAAGGGCAAATGCTTAAAAATAACTATCTCAGTTCAGAAATTACAATGCTCGATCAAAAAATTCGCGATATACGCGACTTAGACATGAAAAAAGAAAATCTACAACAACGGATGCGTTTAATTGAAGAGCTACAAAGTAGCCGTAATTTAGGCACGCAAATAATGGATGAAGTGGCAAAAATAGTGCCTGCTGGAGTTTATTTAACTAAGCTTGAGCGTAAAGGTAGCCAAATTCATGTGTTAGGTAAAAGTGAGTCTAATAATCGTTTGTCTACTATGCTTCGACAGGTGCAAAGTTCTTATCTTTTAGAGCGCCCGACTATGCAAGGCATTGTTGCAGGCGATCAATCCTCTCGTTTACTCAGCGATTTTAATATGGAGTTCTACGTAAAACCATTTGGTAAAATAGGCGAGGTACCTAATGAACCTTGATTTTAAGTCGCTTACAGAAATAGATTGGAATGAAATAGAGCTCGATAACATAGGTGAGTGGCCTGTTATTGTAAAAACAATATGCGGCGCATTTGTTGCCTGTCTCGTATTGTTTTTTAGCTATAGCTTATTAGTGTCGGATGAAATTGAAAGCTACCATAACGCAGTGGCCAAAGAGATAGAATTACGCACAACCTACCGAACTAAATATGCAGTTGCCAGCAAGCTCGATATTTATCGTGAACAAATGGTTGAGATGGAAGATGAGTTTTCTCAGCTATTAAAACGCCTACCTACCTCAAATGAGACGCCAGGATTATTAGATGACCTTTCCTATGTGGGTACAACCAGCGGCCTAACATTTTTAAAAATTGGTTGGCTACCAGAAGTTGAAAAAGAGTTCTATACCGAGCTACCCATTAAAATTGAAGTAGTAGGCACTTATCATGAGTTCGGTGAATTTGTAGGAAAAGTGGCTCAATTGCCGAGAATAGTAAGTTTGCACGACTTTTCTATTTTATCATCTGGCGAAAAGCAGCTAACATTCAGTGTAGTAGCAAAAACTTATCGTTATGAAGAGGGAGTAAGATGATGAAGCAACTTCCCTTTTTAACTGTTGTAATATTGTTGCTCAGTGGTTGTAATGAAGATACATCTGAGCAAAAAGAGTTTATTGACCAGGTTAAAGCAAACACTACTGCACGTGTTGAAAAAATACCTGAGTTAGTTAAGTTTGAGCACTTTGAATATAACGCCAAAGATATACGTAGCCCTTTTGTAGCACCAGAACCAGAAATTATACAAAATAAGCTAACACAAGTTAAAAACTGTCTTCACCCAGATCCAGAGCGTGTCCGTCAGCCTCTGGAGAAGTACCCATTAGATAATTTAGCAATGAAGGGAACGATAGGGTCGAACAGTAATACATGGGCGCTCATTACAGCTGCTGATAACACCTTACACCGAGTATCTATAGGAAGCTATTTAGGCACCTATGATGGAAAAGTAAGCAGTGTTAATAGTGACTATATTGAATTAGTAGAATTAATCCCTGATGGGTCAGGTTGTTGGAAAGAACGTTTGACCAAATTAGAAATGTTAGAGGCGGCAACTAATGGCGCAAATTAATAAGAAAAATGGTACTCCCTATATGCATAAAGATGAGTGTTCGCATCACCGTATTTTAACGACGTTGCTATTTGTATTTTTATTACTAATGATGAAAACGGTCAGTGCAGCTCCTTTACTCTACGACGTTCGATATAACCCATTACTTAAAGGTGAAACCGAATTACAGCTGGTATTTGATGAAGAATTACAGCAACAACCTGATGTACAAGTTTTTAATAATCCGGCACGGATAGAGTTATTATTTAATGCAGTTGAACTAGATGAAGGGTTGGCAAATATTGTTATTAACCAAGCAGGGATAAGTAACATTAGTAGCATGATGACCAGTGCAGGTTTAAAAGTAACCATTAACTTGGAGCGATTAAAAATTTATGAGGCTGAAGTTAATAACAACCTATTTTCAATAAGAATATCTGATAACCCTCTAGCAAAACAAATCGTAACAACCAGTGAAGATGCACCTGCTCGTGCCTCTAATTATATCAATGGCATTCAAGCAATTGATTTTCGCCGCGGTGAAAAAGGTGAAGCAAAAGTACTTGTTTATCTGCAAGATACACAGGCTGCTATCGAGGTTCATGAAAGTGGCGGGAAAATCATTGCAGAGTTTCACCATACCGATATTTTAGATGACTTATTGTATGAATTAGACGTACTCGATTTTGGTACTGTGGTGAGCAGTATAGAAACGTTTAAGGAAGATAATCTGACACGCATTGTAATTGAACCTAATAAAGCTTTTGTTTACACGTATCAGCAAATAGAAAATATTTTTACCTTAACGGTTGAGAAAGACGAGACTCAAAATGGATTCTTAGATGGAGGTAAAGAGTACTTAGGCCGTCCTATGACGCTTAACTTTCAGGATATCTCTGTGCGTGCTGTATTACAGATTATTGCGGGCTACAATGACTTTAACTTGGTAACTAGTGACTCGGTGACTGGCAACATTACCCTTCGCTTAGATGGTGTTCCTTGGGATCAGGCGTTAGACGTAGTGCTAAGAATAAAAGGTTTAGACAAACGTATGGATGGCTCTATTTTAATGGTAGCGCCATCTGAAGAGCTTGCTGCCCGTGAAGCAAAAGAGTTAAAAGCAAAGCAACAAGTGGAGGATTTAGAGCCACTATATAGCGAATACATCCGTTTAAATTACGCCAAAGCAGAAGATTTTGCCGACTTACTAAAAACAGATACCAATAGTATTATTACAGCGAGAGGCAGCGTGTCTGTTGATCAGCGAACCAATACGCTACTAATGAAAGACACCGCGAAAAGTATTGAAAGTGTTCGCCGCATGGTCGAAACCTTAGACATCCCCGTCAAACAAGTGGTTATAGAGGCGCGCATGGTAACCGTTCGTGATAATGTAACCGAAGACTTAGGCGTTCGTTGGGGGTTCAGTGATCAGCAAGGTTCTGATGGTGTTTCTGGTACATTAGAAGGTGCTGAAACAATTTCTAATGGAAATATTCCGAGTCTTACAGATCGACTCAATGTTAATTTACCTGTAGCGAATCCATCGGCAAGTATTGGTATGCATATAGCCAAACTAGCTAATGGAACATTAATTGATTTAGAATTAACCGCGCTCGAAGAAGAGAATAAGGGTGAAATTATAGCGAGTCCGCGTATCACTGCTGCTAACCAGCAAAAAGCACGCATTGAGCAAGGTACTGAGATCCCCTATGTTGAATCTGCTTCGAGTGGCGCAACAACCGTAAGCTTTAAAAAAGCAGTGTTGAGTTTAGAGGTGACACCTCATATCACACCAGACAACAAAGTTATTTTAAACTTAATAATTACTCAAGACACCCGTGGTGATACCGTTCAAACAGGAACTGGCCCAGCTGTTGCCATTGATACGCAACAAATTGAGACTCAAGTTCTCGTTGAGAATGGACAAACGGTAGTGTTGGGTGGTATTTTTCAACAGCAAATTATTAATTCGACCAAAAAAGTACCTTTATTGGGCGACCTTCCTTACGTAGGAAGACTATTTAAAAGCACAAGCGAGTTTAATGAAAAGCGCGAACTGCTGATTTTTGTCACACCTAAAATTCAAATAGACTAATTACCTAACCTGAATTCTGCAGAGATAGATTAACTCTTCAGGGCTCAGGTTATTCAAACTATCTAGACTGAACAACAAGCTAGATGGTTTTGGCATGTTATTTAGTTATCTTGGTGTGAACACTCTCTGTAAATGTACAATTAGGCAGTATATAATTTTTATTGTGTACTGTACTGCGGATGCATTTTAAGACTGCGTTAATGTTGCTTGTAACTGAGTTTTTTGTGAAATTACTATGCAAAAGCGTTTACCAAGTAACACGTAGTAGCCTTTAATTGCATAAATTTTAACCCTAGAAGATAAATTTGCCTATAATAAGGTGCTTTTTTGTTAACCAATGGGTAATTATTTAGTTTAATTGCTCGTTATATGGCTTTTTATCCTAATTGACTTGAAATACCCGACCGATTACTGAGATAATCCCTTTCTTAATTTTGGGGCCAGGTCGTTAGGCGGGGTTTTATTTCAAATTTTAGAGTTCGTTTGTACTAAAAGATATGGCTGAGAAACGTAATATATTTCTAGTTGGCCCCATGGGGGCTGGCAAAAGCACGATTGGTCGTCACATCGCTGACCAATTACACCTTGAATTTGTTGATTCTGATCAAGAAATCGAACGTCGTACGGGCGCAGATATTGCCTGGGTATTCGATCTTGAAGGTGAAGAAGGCTTTAGACTTCGTGAAGAATCTGTTATTGGCGATTTAACCGAGATGCAAGGTATTGTTCTTGCTACTGGTGGTGGCTCAGTAATGAGTAAAGAAGTTCGAAACAAGCTTTCGGCTCGCGGTATTGTTGTATACCTAGAGACACCGATTGAAAAGCAAGTTGCACGTACGCAACGCGACAAGCGTCGCCCATTACTGCAAACAGAAGAAGCACCTCGTGATGTACTTGAGCGCTTAGCAGAAGAGCGTGAACCATTATATAAAGAAGTAGCTGATTTTGTTGTACGCACTGATGAGCAGAGCGCGAAAGTTGTTGCTAACCAAATAATCGAGAAATTGGATTTTTAAAAGCCAGTATTAAAAAGGACTAACCCAGCATGCTTGAATTAACTGTTAATTTAGACGAGCGAAGTTATCCTATTTATATTGGTCAATCTGCACTTCAAGATACAGGCCGTCTAATCCATCATATTGGTGATTGTCGGCCTATCATCATTACTAATGACACTATTGCACCGCTCTATCTTCAGCAGTTGCTTGACTCATTAGCACAGCTAAACCCACTTCATTTTATTATTCCAGATGGCGAGCAATATAAATCACTTACCTGGTTTGAAAAAATATCAGCATTCTTACTTGAAAATAATTGCGGTCGTGACACCTGCTTAATTGCATTAGGTGGTGGCGTAGTTGGTGACTTAACTGGTTTTGTTGCTGCCTGTTATCAGCGCGGTGTGCCTTTTATTCAAATACCTACCACGTTATTATCTCAAGTAGATTCCTCCGTTGGTGGCAAAACAGCAGTAAACCATCCGCTTGGTAAAAATATGATAGGGGCTTTTTATCAACCCCAGGCTGTGTTTATAGATACGCGTTCTCTACATACTTTACCTACCCGAGAGTTTGCTGCAGGCATGGCTGAAGTTATTAAATATGGCCTAATTTACGACACTGAGTTGTTTGCTTTTTTAGAGCGAAATATCGCTCAATTACAACAGTTAGATGAAGCCTGTTTACAGCATATTATTTTTAGATGCTGTGAAATTAAAGCGCTTATCGTTGCACAAGATGAGAAAGAGCAAGGCTTGCGTGCGCTGTTAAATTTAGGGCACACGTTTGCCCATGCTATAGAAGCGCAAATGGGGTACGGCGTGTGGTTACATGGTGAAGCTGTGGCTACAGGTATGGTGCTTGCTGCCAAGCTTGCTCATACTCGTAACGATTTAACACAGCAAGACCTAGAGCGTATTACTACATTAATAGCAGCGTATAATTTACCAATCGATATCCCTAACGATATGACCAGTGAGCAATTTTTACTGCATATGCGCAAAGATAAAAAGAATAAAAAAGGGACTATCCGATTTATTTTACCCACCGAATTTGGTCAATGTGCATTAGTTGATGATGTATCAGATGATCAAGTTAGAGCATTGATTGAGCAATAAATGCAGTCACAAATTTTACCAAGCCGTGCAGCTTTGGTGGATAGAATCGCATTACAATTTGAATATGGTCAAAACTTAATTGTTTTATTAGGCACCTCTGGTCTAGGTAAAAGCTATTTGCTTGAAACCTTCATTACTGATAAATATAACGATTTTAATAAAGCATTTGTGCAAGTCGGTGCCCAGATGACTGATGTGCAGTTAATGACTCAGTTATTAGAGCAAAGTTTTAACGCCCCTTTAATTGATCACAATCTAAGCTTATCGCAAAACTATTATCAATTAGCGAAACAACAACAATGTGGGGCGTGCTTGTGGGTTGTTGATGGCGGCAGGCACCTATCCGAAGAGCTAATCGCAGAGCTTGAGCTACTATCAAAAAATGCACCTAATGTGCTTTATATTATGATTGCATCACAGTCTAAATTACCCTTTAAAGATGCAGTAAATATTCATTTAGAACCATTAAATATAGCTGAAAGTAAGCAGCTTATGGGGTGGTACTTTACGAGCCTACCCTATGACGAAGATCCTGTCTTTCAAACTTTTTTAGTTGAAGCTCAAGGTAACCCAAGCCTGTTATTAGCCTGGCAGCCAAGCGAGCAGGTTGCAGATATTGTCGTTAAAGATAAGGTATCTTGGCGATTACAGCTGCTCACATTGTTATTAATAATTATGCTGTTGATTATTGGTCTTGTGTACAAAGCCGATATGACCCAGTGGTGGGAAAATGCTAATCGCCAAATTGATGAGCAAGTGCTATCAACCGCCATTACAACTGAGCAAGCTATTGAAAATAAACCACAGAAGCCAGTGCCTTTAAGTAGTGAGCCGCCAGCAGCTGTCTTTCAAAAGCCTACCCAAAAAACCAATAACAATGTTCCAGCGATTGTTGGGAGCTTAACGGAATCAACGAATGTTGTTGAACAGGAAAAGCCGGCATCAAAACCCGTTGAAGAAAAACCGGTTACTAAACCTGCACAAACAAAGCTGCAAAACCCAATAGTAAAAATACCCAGTAATTGGTACTTACAACAACCTGAGGATAATTTTGTTATTCAACTCTTAGCTGTAACTCAGCAGCAGGTAGGAAATGAGTTTATTGTTGAACATGAGCTAGAAAATATCACTAATACCTACCAAACTAAACGAAATGGTAAAATGTGGTGGGTAGTAACTACAGGCAGCTTTGTTAGCTTAAATGAGGCAAAACAAGCACTGCAAGTACTTCCTGCTGAGGTTAGAAAAAATAAACCTTTCTATAAAAAAATTAGTAAAATAAAACAAGAAATTGCACGAGTTGATCAGTAAACTCAGTAACTTTAGTGTAAAATCGCGCAACACCGAATTGAAGTAAAGAGCCAATGCAGCAAAAGAGTAGAGCCTTCCTTAAATGGGCTGGCGGAAAATACAGCCTCGTTGAAGATATTAACGCGCGACTAAATCAAGCAAGTAAGCATGCTGATACCTTGGTTGAACCTTTTGTTGGTGCGGGCTCAGTGTTTTTAAATAGCAATTTTAAACACTATGTACTCAACGATATTAATGCTGATTTAATCAATTTATATAAAGAGCTCAAACGTTCGCCTGATGAGTTCATTAGTGATGCTAAAAAGCTTTTTGTTGATTTAAACAACCACTCAGATGCGTATTATGATTATCGTGTGCAGTTTAATCAAAGCAGTGATGTGTATGAGCGAGCCATCTTATTTTTATATATGAACCGCCATGGTTATAACGGATTATGCCGCTATAATTTAAAGGGCATTTTTAATGTACCTTTTGGTAAATATAAAAAGCCTTATTTTCCTGAAAAAGAAATGTACTTTTTTGCTAGCAAAGCGCAACAAGCTACATTTACTTGCCTAGGATATGATGATGTATTCAAGCTGGTGCCTAAAAATGCAGTGATTTACTGCGATCCGCCTTATGTGCCATTAAGTAAAACTGCATCTTTTACCTCGTATGCAAAAGGCGGATTTAATTTGGATGATCAGGCTAATTTAGCGAACTTAGCTGAGCAAGCAGCTTTTGAGAATAATACGCCAGTCCTTATTTCAAATCACGATACGGTATGGACACGCAAAATTTACAGCCAAGCTTCTTTGGATAAAATTCAGGTTAAACGCACGATTAGCCCAAAAGGCGGTTCACGAAATAAAGTAGATGAGCTAATGGCTATGTACTTAGCACCGTAGTCACGGTTGCGTAAATAGCCAGTACAAATAAAACAAAAAGTATCACGGCAATAGCTATTAATGTAATAGGGGAGTGGTGTTTAAAGTCTGTTTGACGCTTATCTTCAGATTGCACACCAAAAAATGCCGCTAGCACACTTTGTAACGCGCTTAAGAAATGCTGCATTAATTAAAATAATGGTTTGATTGAAGATGGCTTGTGGTTGTCGTCAGTACCTGTTAATAACTCTAGGAAATCTAGGTAATGAAACTGGGCACTGCGGCTATTGCCGGTTAGCCAAGAAGCCCAAGAAGAGTCTTCTTGAATTTGAATGCAGCGATTTGCGCTATGATTAATAGCGTTAGTTTGATCTTTATGAAGACAAGTGTTGGCTGAACTTAATTCTTGCTCAGTATTTGAAGAAAGCGACGCAGCTCCAATAATGACACTTACCGACGTGATTAATAATCCAATTTTAAAAACACGCATAATATAAACCTAATAATTTAGTTCTTCGCGAAGCATAACAAACTTGCTTAAATAATACACTTTATTTTTAGCTATATTCAAAGCTAGTCATGCCGCAAAATTTGTTTATAAGCGTGATTTATCCTTTTAGCTCACGCGCTTTGTCGTTGTTATAGTTAATAACAGTTAGTCGCTAGCGTTGCTAATTTAGCGTTATTTTTAAAGGTGTTACTTGGGTAACATCGTTAATTAAGTTACATTAACGCCATAAATTATTCATTAATGGATTAGCAATGCTCAATTGTGAACAAAAATACTTAATAGCGCCCTCAATTTTATCCGCAGACTTTGCACGCCTTGGCGAAGATGTTGACAGAGTCTTAGCTGCAGGGGCTGATGTTGTCCATTTTGATGTAATGGATAACCATTACGTACCTAACTTAACAATAGGCCCAATGGTGTGTAAAGCACTTCGCGATTACGGGATTAAAGCTCCTATTGATGTTCATTTAATGGTGAAACCGGTAGATAGTTTAATTCCACAATTTGCCGAGGCGGGGGCGTCAATTATTACCTTTCATCCAGAAGCCAGTGAGCATATTGACCGCACTTTACAATTGATAAAAGATCAAGGTTGCCAAGCAGGTCTAGTTTTTAATCCTGCAACGAGTTTAAGCTACCTTGATCATGTAATGGATAAAATAGATGTTATTTTATTAATGTCGGTGAACCCTGGATTTGGTGGGCAAAGTTTTATTCCACAAACACTTGAGAAACTGCGAGAGGCAAAGCAACGCATTATTGATTCTGGGCGTGATATTCGCCTAGAAGTTGATGGCGGTATTAAAGTAGATAATATTGCAGCGGCGGCTGAAGCGGGTGCTGACATGTTTGTTGCAGGCTCTGCTATTTTTAATCAGCCTGACTATAAAAGCGTAATTGATGAAATGCGCCAACAATTAGAAAGTATTAAGTAATGAAATATGATGCGGCACTATTTGACTTAGACGGCACGCTAGTTGACAGCGTGTATGACTTATATATGGCCTTAAATCTTACGCTAAGTGATTTAGCGTTTCCCATAGTTAGTCAGCGATTAGTTGAAAGCTGGGTAGGTAATGGCATAGAGGTGTTAGTAAAGCGAGCTCTATGCGGTGATATGCAAATTAGTGAGCACCTCGATGAGGCTTTAAGCGAACGAGCTATCAACCTGTTTTATCAACATTACAGTGAGCAGGTTGGTGAATACAGCGTATTATATCAGCATGTTGAAACGGGCCTTGCTGCTCTCAGTGGTATGCCCAAAGCACTTATTACCAATAAAGCACGCCGCTTTACTGAACTACTTTTAGATAAACTGGCTATTCGCAGTCATTTTGAAGTAATTGTTTGCGGTGACGATATGGCAAAAAAACCGTCACCTGAGCCACTCTTATTTGCTTGTAATGCATTGAATATTTCGCCAGATAAAGCCATTATGATCGGTGATTCAAAGAGTGACATACTGGCAGCACAAGCTGCTAGTATTGATGTGATAGCCCTTACTTATGGGTATCATCAAGGAGAGCAGCTAGGGGATTATAATCCACAGTACCTATGCGATAACTTCTTAGCTATAATACCGACACTAACGCAGCGTTAAGCATTTCAAATTAAGTAAAAATAAAGGAAAATCATGAGTAAACCAGTAGTATTAAGTGGCATGCAGCCAACCGGTGGTATGACAATAGGCAACTATGTTGGCGCTATTAACCAGTGGGTTAAGCTACAGGAAGAATATGATAGCTACTTTATGCTTGCCGACTTACATGCAATTACTGTACGCCAAGACCCTGAGTTACTACGTGCTCGCGTTTTAGATGGTGTTGCTTTATATACGGCGTGTGGCATTAACCCAGAAAAAGCGGCATTATTTGTTCAATCTCAAGTGCCAGAACATGCACAACTTGGTTGGGTATTAAACTGTTATGCGCAAATGGGTGAGCTTAATCGCATGACCCAGTTTAAAGATAAGTCGGCAACGCATGCAAATAATATTAATGTGGGTTTATTTGCTTATCCAGCTTTGCAAGCAGCTGACATTTTATTATACCAAGCTGATAAAGTACCAGTTGGCGAAGATCAAAAGCAGCACCTAGAGTTAACTCGTGATATTGCGAATCGTTTTAATAATGTATATGGCGACATTTTTACGCTGCCAGAACCTTATATTCCTGAGTTTGGTGCGCGAGTTATGAGCTTGCAAGATCCGCTGAAGAAAATGTCTAAATCTGATGAAAACCCAAATGGTTACATCATGCTATTAGATGAGCCTAAAAAGATTGAGAAAAAGCTTAAAAAAGCGGTTACCGACTCAGACGAACAAGCACGCATTTATTTTGATCGTAGTGAAAAGCCAGGTGTTTCTAACTTACTTACCTTATTAAGTGTTGCGACTAAGCGTTCAATTGAAGAGCTAGTCCCTGAATACGAAGATAAAATGTATGGTCACTTGAAAAAAGACACCGCAGCAGCTGTTGTCAGCATGATAGAGCCAATTCAGGCTCGTTTTAAAGAAATACGTGAAGACCAAACGTTATTAAATGACATTATGAAAATGGGTGCAGAGAAAGCCAGTGCCCGTGCTGAGAAAACATTAAAAGCAGTTTATGATGCGGTTGGGTTTATTCCACGCCCATAAGCCTGTTTTTTTTGCAGATACAAAAATGCCGCTAATTTAGCGGCATTATATTTTAATGTTTTATAGCTGAAATACCGGCAGATTCACAGGCTCTAACTATAAATTGATAGCCATAAGGCATACTTTGATCAGGCGTTATTTCAACAATTTCATAATCATTGAGTTCTATCACTTTACTACTTACTGCTTTCTTACATCTAGAGTGGGTATTAGCTTCAAAGTTGAAGGCAAACTCTGCGATTAGCCATTTGCTCAATTCAAAATAACTCTTAGCTTTAATTGATGATACTGGTGTAGAGTCACTCTCTTTTTTGTCTAATTGAGGGTTGAATTTGGCATTGGGCCCTGAATTTGTTTTAGGTGCCAGCTTTTGATTCTTAGTCGATGCTGTTTCAATAGAGCTGTTAGAGCCAAGGTTTTGTAACTTCTCTATAAGTGCGTCAGTACTGATACCTTCAGCTAAAGCAGCTAAATTAATAAATACAAAAATTGTTAAAAAAAATCTTACTACAGCGGTTAACAGCGGGGAATAGCTTTGACTGATGAACTTAACTTGCTTTGAGCCAAATGGCTTTATTAATAGCAATGCAATGATATACAAGGGTAAAAGTAACTGTAATAGAAGTAAAGTTATTACTGTAATCAATAGCGCCGAAGGAGGTAAGTAAAGCAAAGTAGCGAAGTTGTGAGTGTAGTTAAAATCTTCAGCAGAAACTAATGCCACTTCATTTACGATACTACTCGCGCTAGCCAACACGAAGTTAGCAATCGTCGCATAAAAAAGAAGAATTAAAGCTTTACCAGCCAAAGAGTGCCAAAGTTTAATAAACTTTGGCCAAAATTCAATGACCAAGGCGCTCATTGTTAAAAGCGCACACAAAGATCCAGATTGAAAAAAAATTAAAGCTATAATTGCAGTTAAATAAAGCTTTTGTGCGGTACTAAGCTTAAACCATATCGGCTTTATGTGGTTATTTATAGACACCTTATGCGTCTTTATATATTTTAAGAGCTTATGCAGCCTCTTATTAACACGCCATTTTGCAATTTTTAAATACCTTAACACTGGCTTTCCTCAAAGTGTATTACCGCTATTTACTTAATAGCGGTTTTAAGTAGTGCCCAGTATGTGAGCGCTGACATTCCGCCACTTCTTCTGGTGTACCTGCAATCAGTATTTCACCGCCGCCAGCACCACCTTCAGGGCCTAAATCAACGATCCAATCGGCAGTTTTTATTACATCTAAATTATGCTCAATTACTACAATGGTATTGCCATGATCGCGTAGACGATGAAGCACCACTAATAACTGTTCAATATCAGCAAAATGAAGTCCCGTTGTTGGCTCATCAAGAATGTATAATGTTTTTCCAGTATCACGCTTAGAGAGCTCACGTGCTAACTTAATTCGCTGTGCTTCACCACCAGAAAGTGTTGTAGCGGCTTGGCCTAAACGAATATAAGAAAGTCCAACATCCATTAGGGTTTTAAGTTTACGTGCTATAGCCGGTATTTTATCAAAGTAGTCATGGGCATCTTCAACGGTCATGTCGAGCACTTGGTTGATGTTTTTGCCTTTATATTGTACTTCTAAGGTTTCGCGATTATAACGTTTACCCTTACACACATCACATGGTACATATACGTCTGGTAAGAAGTGCATTTCTACTTTAATAACACCATCACCTTGGCACGCTTCACAACGGCCACCTTTAACATTAAAGCTAAAGCGACCCACTTTGTAACCACGTGAACGGGCTTCTTGAGTACCCGCAAACAGCTCACGAATGCCGGTGAAAATACCAGTATAAGTGGCAGGGTTTGAACGCGGTGTGCGGCCAATAGGACTTTGGTCAATATCAATTACTTTATCAAAGTGCTCAAGTCCAGCAATTGACCCATAAGGAGCTGCTTCAGCAGTAGTTGCGCCGTTGAGTTCTGTGTGGGCAAGTTTAAATAAGGTGTCGTTAATGAGTGTAGATTTACCCGAGCCAGATACGCCGGTAATACAGGTCATTAAGCCAAAAGGTATTTTTAAATCAACATTTTTTAAGTTATTACCAGTAGCACCAAACAGCTCTAACCATTTATCGTTAGTAGCATGGCGCTCTTTAGGTATTTCTATTTTACGTACGCCCGATAAAAACTGGCCGGTAACCGAGTCTTTGCTTGCTAAAATATCATCGCGTGTACCTTGAGCAATAACATGGCCGCCATGTACGCCAGCACCTGGACCAATATCAATAATATGATCAGCGGCACGAATGGCGTCTTCATCGTGTTCTACAACAATAACGGTATTACCCAAATCGCGTAAATGAACTAAGGTTTTCAATAAACGGTCGTTATCACGTTGGTGCAAACCAATTGAAGGTTCATCCAGTACATACATAACACCCACTAACCCAGCACCAATTTGACTCGCTAAGCGAATACGCTGTGCCTCACCGCCTGAAAGTGTGTCGGCGCTACGCTCAAGTGATAAGTAATTTAGGCCTACATTAATTAAGAACGATAGACGATCACGAATTTCTTTTAAAATTTTCTCGGCAATTTGGCCTTTTTGCCCAGTTAGGTGCAAGCCTTCAAAAAAGCCCATCGCCTCACCAATACTCATATGCGTAATGGTTGGTAAGTTAGTTTGACCAATAAATACATTGCGTGCTTCTTGGCGCAAACGTGAGCCTTGACAACTAGGGCAGGCTTGGCTGGTTTGATACTTGGCTAGTTCTTCACGAACTGAGTTTGATTCAGTTTCACGGTAGCGGCGGTTCATATTGTTTAACACGCCTTCAAATACATGATTACGTGTAATTAAATCACCGCGGTCATTACGGTAATTAAATGCAATTTTAGTGTCACCAGAGCCATCTAAAATAATTTTCTTATGTTCTTTTGCAAGCTCTTGATAAGGAACATCTAAATCAAAATCGTAATGCTGTGCAACTGCTTGCAACATTTGATAATAGTAAAAGCTGCGTTTATCCCAGCCTTTAATTGCACCGCCAGCTAAACTTATTTCAGGATTATGGACCACGCGATTAGGGTCAAAGTATTGTCTTACGCCTAAACCATCACAGCTTTGACAAGCCCCTGCAGGATTGTTGAACGAAAATAAACGCGGTTCAAGTTCGGTCATCGCATAGCCACAGGTTGGACAGGCAAAATTTGCTGAAAACAGCATTTCTTCAGCATTGCTATCGTCCATAAAAGCAATGTTGGCAACGCCGCCTGACATTTCTAGTGCCGTTTCGAATGATTCCGCAAGACGCTGTTGCTGGCCGTCTTTTACTTTAAAGCGATCAACCACGACTTCAATAGTATGCTTTTTATGTAAATCTAGCGGTGGTGGATCGGATAAGTCGCATACTTCACCATCTATACGAGCACGAATGTAGCCTTGACTGGCAAGTTGCTCTAATAGTTTTACATGCTCACCTTTACGATCTTTAACAACAGGGGCAAGTAGCATTAACTTAGTGCCTTCAGGCAGCGCTAATGCGGTATCGACCATTTGGCTAATTGTTTGCGCTGCGAGTGGTAAATCATGAGTTGGACAGCGAGGTTCGCCAACCCGTGCAAACATTAAACGCAGGTAATCGTAGATTTCAGTAATGGTTCCCACGGTTGAGCGGGGATTATGCGAGGTTGATTTTTGTTCAATGGAAATAGCAGGGGAAAGGCCTTCAATATGATCTACGTCAGGTTTTTCCATTAATGACAAAAACTGCCTTGCATAAGCAGAGAGTGATTCAACATACCGGCGTTGCCCTTCTGCATAAAGCGTATCAAATGCAAGTGATGACTTTCCTGAACCAGATAAGCCAGTGATAACAATTAGTTTATCACGTGGGATGGTTAGGCTGATGTCTTTTAAATTGTGCGTGCGGGCGCCTCGGACTTCAATGTTTTCCATGCTATCTCGTTTATTGCCAAAATTATTTGTTCAGTATCGCATAATACGCTGCAATATTAATCCTTGATCATTGAAAAAATCCTTAGTTATAGACGATTAATTATTGCCAAGCTTGTGATAGAATCCTTGCCTAATTTTTTCACACAGTAAGATCACGCAAATAATGACCGCATCTTCACTTAATTCACGAGAGAAACGCGCCGCCGTATCGTTAGCGAGTGTGTTTGCATTTAGAATGCTCGGCTTGTTTATGCTGATGCCTGTTTTAGCTATTTATGGTCAATCGCTTGAAGGCTTTTCACCTTTATGGATAGGTTTTGCAATTGGTGCGTATGGTTTAACGCAGGCCGTATTACAAATACCTATGGGGCGACTGTCTGATAAAATTGGCCGTAAAAAAGTAATTGTAGGTGGTTTGCTTGTATTTGCCTTGGGTTCAGTAGTTGCGGCTTTAGCTGAGTCCATACAAATGGTAACGGTAGGGCGTGCCTTGCAAGGTATGGGCGCTATCGCCAGCGCATTGTTAGCGTTTGCATCAGACTTAAGTCGTGACGAACAGCGACCAAAAGTAATGGCAGTTATTGGCATGAGCATAGGTATGAGCTTTGCCTTCGCTATGCTACTTGGACCTATAGTGGCAGCTTCATGGGGTATAGCCGGAGTGTTTTGGTTAACTGCTATACTGGCTTTATTAGGTATTTTTATTGTCACTATGCTGGTACCCAGTGCAATAAACAAAGCCCCTAAAGGCGATACACTTGCCAGCTTTAGTGACATTAAAAAGCTAATTAAACATCCGCAGCTTGCGCGTCTAAATGCAGGTGTATTATTGCTGCATTTAACATTGACGACTATTTTTGTAGTATTTCCAAGTCAACTAATTAAAGATGGACTTGTGGCTGAAAACCATTGGCAGCTTTATATTCCTGTTTTATTTTTAGCGTTTTTCTTGATGGTGCCAGTAATGATAGTGGCAATTAAAAAAGAGAAAGAAAAACAGGCGTTTATTGGTTCAGTGATGGTCTTAATAATAAGTATGTTAAGTATGTCGATATGGGCCAATAGCGTTGTTGGCATTGCGGTTTGTATGCTGTTATATTTTGTTGCTTTTAACTTTTTAGAAGCCACTATGCCGGCTCTTGTGTCGCGTATTGCTCCAGCAAGCCAAAAGGGCTCCGCTATGGGTGGGTATTCATCTAGCCAGTTCTTAGGGGCTTTTTTAGGCGGTATGTTAGGCGGGTATGTAGCACAAACCACCAGTACGCAAGCTGTGTTTGCGGCGGCGGCACTTGTTGGGGTAATATGGCTTATTATTGCGTGGAAAATGCAAGTCCCACCGAAAAGCAAAGTTATTAGTTTAATGACCCAATTAGATTCTGAAGAGCAGGCACAAACATTAGCTTCTCAGTTAGTTGCTTTACCCGGCGTAATAGAAGCAACCGTAGTTCGCGATGAAAGTCGAAGCTACTTAAAGATTAATGATAAAGAATTTGACCTAGACCAAGCCCGAAGAGTGGCTGGTTTAATCTAACGTTTATAGGAGATGGTTCCATGGCACGCGGTGTGAACAAAGTAATTTTGGTTGGTAATTTAGGGCAAGATCCTGAAGTTCGTTACATGCCTAATGGTAATGGCGTAGCAAATATTACCTTAGCAACTTCAGACAGCTATAAAGATAAAAACACTGGCCAAATGGTTGATAAAACTGAGTGGCACCGTGTGGTATTTTTTGGCAAATTAGCTGAAATTGTAGGCGAATACTGCCGCAAGGGTTCACAAATTTACGTAGAAGGTAAACTTCAAACTCGTAAATGGACTGACCAACAAGGCCAAGAAAAGTACACTACAGAAATTGTTGTTGATGGCTTTACTGGTCAAATGCAAATGTTAGGTGCACGTGGTGGCGACCAACAAAGTGGTGGCTATCAAGGTAACCAAGGTGGTCAACAAAGTGGCGGTTATCAAGGTAACCAAGGCGGACAGCAAAGCGGTAGCTATGGTCAAAATAACCAAGGCCAAAATAGTCAGCAAGGCAGTTATGCTCCACAGCAACAATCTGCACCTGCCCAGCAGCCAGCGCCGCAACAAAACAACCAGTATCAACCACAGCAGCAAGGTGGTTTTGCACCTCAGCAAAATAATGCACCACAACAGCAAGGCGGGTTTGCTCCTAAGCCGCAAAATGCACCGCAAGGTGGCGCATCAAATCCAATGGAACCAACAATCGACTTTGATGACGATATTCCGTTCTAATTTCCAACTTTTTAGTTTAAAAAGTATTAAAAAAGAGCCCTGAGTAATCAGGGCTTTTTTTATTGATAATAATTACTATCCCTCTCGTTTATCCTCAGCTGAGTGAGTAAATACTCCTCATTAAAAAGCTGTAAATAGCTTTAAGGTTTTCAAAGCAGGGCGGCACTCCCATTTATGCGCACAAAGATGAAGCCATTACTAATTTTGTTGACCACTAAATATAATGTTTATAAACATTAAGTATTAACAATAAAACAGCTACTAAACTTTTATTATTGGCTTGTGCAATTGCAAATAGTAGACAACACTTTAATAACTTATTTAATGAGCGGGTAAGTTATGAAAGCCAGTCAGTTTCAGTTTTCCAATTACGTTAGTGCCTTATTTTACGCTCTGTGTTTTATGCTATTTATTATTTTTAATAGTGGTTTAAATTTAGTTTTACAACATCAAAATAAGCAAACAGGTATAGAGCTCGCTAAGCAACTGCAGCAGCCGTTAGCCAATGAGCAGCAACTTTTAGCTAATACACCTTTTACCCTGGCTCCAGATAAAGTTTCTGTTTATATAAAGCAGAAAAAGCACTATTTCAGCGCTAATTCAAAAGGGATTCTGTTATATTCATGGCCTACCTGGTATGCCTATAACTACCTATTTATAATAATGAATATGTTTATTTTGGCCATTATTTTTGCTGCTAGGCGCTTTATATTGTTTAAAGCGACCAAAAATAGTTCAGTGACGTTGAAGCGCAAGCAAAACGATGGTTATAAAAAGGTATGCCATACGCCTAGAATAAAGCCTACACAACCGGTATTAGAAAACGTAGTCAAGGAGCAGAAAATAATTGGCTATAATATATTTGCGCTCATTCAATGCGAATGCCATTTTGATACAAACACGGACTTACCAGCGACTCTTAAAGTATTGCTAGCAAAAGACTTTACCAATACTGCTGTAATATCCGTTAAGCAATTAACAGCGGGTAAGTTTGCTTTTACTTTCACAGGGGTTAGTGCAATTGATAAAAAAAGTTGCGCTAAATACTTACATCAATACATGCTTAATGCAGCCCATATTTTAGCCCCTAGAGTGGCTGACGAGAGTATAAAGTTAGGTTTGTGTACTTACTACTCGAATGCTGATCAGGTGATGGTGTATCAGCTTGCCAGATCGTCACTCACACTATCAATGCAAAGTAGAGTGCAGCATTATCATCAATTGGCAATCAATTGCAGCCATCTTCAAATGCTTAATAAAAACCCTGTTACGCAGCGAGTTGAAAAACAAAAATTAGCGATTTTATTTCAACCTGTATACGAGTTGGATAGCGGCGCTATTATCAAACATCATGTTTTAATTAAAAGTAGCGATAAGGCAAATAAACAATTATTTAATCAAGATTATATAAGCCAGTTTTACAATGAGGATGAGGCGTTACTACTTGACCAAGCGGTTGTTATACAAGTTAAAAAGTTGCTGCTAGTAGAAAAGTCATCGTCTGTTATTAGTATTAAATTGCATCCTAAAAACTGGTTTAATAGTGAGTTTTGGTGTTGGCTAAGTAAACATATGAGTGAGTTGAAAAGCCTTCATACGTTACAGTTTTTGATAAATGAGGCTGATTTCTTAAATAGCCAAGATCGATTGCAGGCTGCTTTTTCGACCATAACAGCGCTCAACTTTAATATCGTTATTGATGAGGTTAGAAGTAGTAAGAGCATATTTAACTTCACCCATAACAAGCAAATAGCGGGGCTTAATTTGGCCCATGAACTTGTTCATGGCATAGATCATAATTATTTACAGCAGAAATCTGTCAGGGGAATTGTGCATATTGGTAAATTATTAAGTTTGCCAGTGGTGGCCTCGAGTGTAGAAACGTATCAAGAATTGCAATTTTTAAAAGTGATAGGTGTTAGTACTGCACAAGGAGGGTATTTCTCTGGATTACTACCCGACTTCACTCAAGTTGCATTTCATTAGCTAGTTAAACAAGTCCACGATATTTTAGCCCGTCCAAACCTTGCAGCCCTCCTGTATGAACAGCAATAATTTTGCTGCCAGGGGGAAAGTAGTCGTTGTTAATGAGCTGCCAAAGTGCATACATCATTTTTCCGCTGTAAATAGGCTCTAGTGGTAACTGATATTGCTGCTGCATGTACTGGCAAAACTGCCATAGCTCAGTAGTAAAGCGACCATATCCGCCATCATGGAACTGTGTAAGTAACTGCCAATTACTTTGTGATTTTGCTTTAGGACTAAGAGCCCGTATTTCATCTCGCAGGTAGTCGGCTTGCTTTAAAACTGCAACACCTAATACAGTGCTTTTACTTGAGCTGCCCTCTATTAAGCCCGCCAAGGTTCCACCACTGCCAGTAGGACAGATTAAGTAGTCATGCTCAGGTAAACTTTGGGCAAGTTCTTTACATCCTTCTATAGCAAACTCGTTTGTGCCTCCTTCAGGTAGGATATATGCATTGGGGAATCGTGCCTGTAATGCTGTTAAATATGCTTTCTCATTTCGTTGTCGGTACTCTAATCGATTCACTACATGTAATCGCATGCCACATTGCTTTGCAAATTTTAACGTTGGATTATTGAGATCAAGTTCAGGGCCTCTAACAATTGCGTGGGTTACTAGGTTAAATTCTTTCCCCGCGGCTGCGCACGCGTGAATATGATTTGAAAAAGCCCCACCAAAAGTCAGTAATTCTGTTTTACCTTGTTGTTGCATGCGAGCTAAATTGTATTTGAGCTTACGCCATTTATTACCACTAATAACAGGGTGTAATAAATCATCACGCTTGATGTTTAACGTAATGTTTTTTTCTGCTAGCAATTTGTTATTAATTGGTTGTAAATAACTATGTTCATTAATACTGAATTGTATTGGCATTATCACTCTTTTTTATTAGTTACATGGTGAATGTGCTGTTTAATAGCGTTATTTTGACTCAAATTTTATTACTTAAGCAAATTAAAAAATATGTATGCGCCGCTAAATTGGTATCTTTTGGGCGTAAAAGGCAGATAAATCTCGGTGTTGTTAAATAAATTAGCTATTTAGTACAAATGAAACGGTTATTTACTGGCATGAAACGGGATAATAGTTGTAAACTGAGATAATAAATGAACAAAGCTTGTGTTTTGTGCTTCAAGTACATAGCATAAGGTTTTATTATAAAAAATAATAATAACCAAATAATTGCCGCTTTTTTGGGACTGGAATATATGCGAATTGCTCCTTTATCTCTATTAATTTCTGCTAGCTTTTTTGCCAGCACAGTATTTGCACAAGATACAACTACTGTAAATAGAATTGAATCAGAGATTAATACGAAACAAACAGAATACACTCGTTCAACAACGATGCTCGATAAATATTTACAAGAAGAGAATCAGCTTCAA
The DNA here is from genome assembly GCF_903995135.1 of Pseudoalteromonas sp. 3J6. Taxonomy (GTDB): domain Bacteria; phylum Pseudomonadota; class Gammaproteobacteria; order Enterobacterales; family Alteromonadaceae; genus Pseudoalteromonas. The sequence goes on from NZ_LR877185.1 coordinate 1,294,020, forward strand.
ACCCAGCTTGAACTGCTTAGAGCGCGTTCAACACAACTTGATAAAGAAAAAAATCAAGCATTGGATGCGATGAATGACATGTATCGACGCTTAATTAATAATCCATCGCTTGATATTACGCAGGCGCAATCTCGTTATCAAAAAGCCGTTGTTGACCAAGAACAAAACAAAAATGATATCTCTATGCAATTGGCGGCAATTGCATCCCATCTAAAAGATATTGAGCAAATTCGCGCTGATAAACATGCTCTTCAGAACACTATTGAAAGTTTAAAAGTGCAATACACCACTGCGCGTGTAGAGCGATTGCGCAACGAATTTACCCGTGAAGGGACACTTGAAGTCGACCACACCCTTAATTGTAAGCGTACTGAAACACTAGCGGCATGTGAGCAACGCGGACAGCAGATGGGGCTGAAAAAGGCGACTAAGCGCTTTTTAGATCAAATATTTGAAAACCTTACCGAAAAGCGTCTTGTCGAACCTAAGCGAGATATGGCAGGAGCGCAAGTACAGATTTTAAGTAGCCATGTGATTAAGAGCGCTTTTAGCGGGCAAGGTGATTACAACGTCAATTTAAGCGTTACTATGCGTGGAGATGTAAACAGTAGCCGTTTGTGTCACTTATTAAGTGTAAATAACAGTTTTTGTTCAGAGTATGGTACCCCGCTGACAAATACTTATCAGCCTGCTTATAGCACTACTTTTTCAGATAGTCAGTTAACATTCAGCGATAATGCGGATAATAAATCGGTCGCTGTTGTTGCAAAAACAGCTAACAAAAAGCCAAAAGTGGTCGCTGAGCAAAAGAAAGATCAGTTAATCCAGTTAACTTTGCGCTCAAACGTGCATGGCGATGAAGTTTTTATTAACGACATTCGTGTTGGCTCAACTCGCTTAGTAACAAGGTTACCGCGTGGTTTACACAAATTAGAAATACGCAAAGACGGTTATGTTCCTTACAAAGCACGTATTGATTTAAAGAAGACACGTACACTTTTCGCTAAGTTAGAAAAAAAGTCAGAGTCGATTGCTGCACCGACTAAAAAGCGAGAGCAAATAATACAAGCAGATTGCCCTAAAGGAATGGAAGTTGATACGCAGCCACCAACAGTGGATTCGTCAGCGGTAGTAATCCCTGTTGGCACATTTAAAATGGGCGATATTAACGGCAATGGACTGGAAAATGAGCGTCCCGTTGTTGAAAAAACGATTAGTGAAGCGTTTGTTATGCAAAGTAAAGAAGTCACTGTCGGCGCATTTGAGAAGTTTGTAAACGAAACGCAATATAAGACTGAAGCTGAAAAAGGCAAAGGGTGTGCTTATTATCTAAATGGCGAACCCGTTTGGGAAGCAAGCTTAAACTGGCGAGCTCCTGGGTTTGAGCAAACTAGTGATTTTCCAGCTGTGTGTTTGACAAAAAATGATGCTGTAGCTTACGCAGAATGGTTTTCTGATAAAACAGCGCAAACGTATCGCCTACCTACAGAGGTTGAGTGGGAATATGCAGCGCGTGCAGGTACAGATACTGAATACCCTTGGGGTAACGAAATTGGTAAAAACTTAGCAAACTGTGGTTGGTGTGGTAGCGAATGGTCAAACAAACGCACTGCACCGGTAGGGTCTTTTTCTGCAAATGCATTTGGTTTATACGACACCGTGGGCAATGTATGGGAATGGACGGGTAGCACAGAGAATAAAAAAAATGCAGTGGTTCGTGGCGGCGCATGGAATTTTGCACCTAGCCTTGCTCGTGCCTCAACGCGTTTAATCCTAGCGCCAGACTTTAGAGCTAATTACATTGGCTTTCGCTTAATGAGCGAACAATAATATTTAATGAGGAAGCAAACGCTTCCTCTTTTTAATGATTACAAAGACGGCTGCGCTTTATATTGCTCATTACATTGAGAATGTTAAAGTAAGCGCAACTAAAATAAGAACGAATTTCAAAGGTCATCCAGCCTCATGTTTAAAAAACTCCGTGGTATTTTTTCAAACGATCTATCGATCGATCTAGGTACAGCCAACACACTAATTTATGTAAAAGAAGAAGGGATCGTATTAAACGAACCTTCAGTAGTTGCTATTCGTCAAGAACGTGCTGGTGGACCTAAAAGTGTTGCATCTGTAGGTACAGAAGCTAAGCAAATGTTAGGACGTACGCCTGGTAATATTAAAGCTATTCGTCCGATGAAAGATGGTGTGATTGCTGATTTTTATGTGACCGAAAAAATGCTCCAGCATTTTATTAAGCAAGTGCACAACAATAACTTTATGCGACCAAGCCCACGTGTACTTATTTGTGTACCTTGTGGCGCTACACAGGTTGAAAAGCGTGCAATTCGCGAATCAGCGATGGGTGCAGGCGCTCGTGAAGTTTACTTAATTGAAGAGCCTATGGCTGCTGCAATTGGTGCTGGCTTACCGGTATCAGAAGCAACGGGTTCTATGGTTGTTGATATTGGTGGCGGTACAACCGAAGTGGCTATTATCTCACTCAATGGTGTTGTCTACTCGTCATCTGTACGTATTGGTGGCGACAAGTTTGATGAAGCCATTATTAATTATGTTCGTCGTAACTTTGGTAGCTTAATTGGTGAAGCCACGGCTGAGAATATTAAACATCAAATTGGCTCTGCATTTAAAACAGACGAACCAGTAGAAATCGAAGTGCGTGGTCGTAACCTTGCAGAAGGTGTTCCTCGTTCGTTTACACTTAATTCGCATGAAATTTTAGAAGCATTACAAGAGCCGCTAATGGGGATTGTAAGTGCAGTAATGGTTGCACTTGAGCAATCACCTCCTGAACTGGCATCTGATATTTCAGCACATGGCATGGTGTTAACTGGCGGTGGCGCATTACTAAAAGATTTAGATCGCCTACTCATGGAAGAAACTGGCATTCCAGTAGTTGTTGCTGATGATCCACTTACATGTGTTGCTCGTGGCGGCGGTAAAGCGCTGGAGATGATTGATGTGCACGGTGGTGACGTTTTTAGTTACGATTAATGAAATCAATGTTTGAAAAAACAATCTCTTTGCAACTGCGACTTTTTGTCGCAGTGCTTTTGAGTATCGTATTGATCCTTGGAGATAAATACACAAAGGGTGGTGAAAATATTCGCACCAGTTTGAATACCTTAGTCACCCCTCTCATTTATGTTGCCAACCTGCCTTACGAAGTATTTAGCTTTAGCGCCAAGAGTTTGCATACCCGCGAGCAGTTGCTTACTGAGAATGAAGCCCTGAAAAAAAAGCAAGTATTGCAGAGCGAACAAATCCAGCAATATGAATTCTTAGCAAAAGAAAATCAAAAACTAAGAGCATTAATGGGCTCGTCTTCAAAACATACCAATCGTAAAATTATTGCTCAAGTACTTTCTGTTCATTCAAATCCTTATAGTCATCAAGTGGTGATAAATCGAGGAACTACCGATGGTTTAAGTGAAAGCCAAGCAGTAATTGATGATATGGGACTAGTGGGGCAGTTGACTAAAGTGGGCTCAACCACGTCACGAGTGTTATTAATTACCGATACCACCCACGCCACTCCTGTGCGTATTTTGCGTAATGACGTGCGAACAGTGGTTGAAGGTATTGGTAAAATTAACGTACTGAAGCTGTCGCATGTGCCGCATAGTTTAGATGTACGTATTGGCGATGTACTTGTTACATCTGGCCTTGGTGGCACATTTCCTGAAGGCTACCCGGTTGCGGTGATCACAGAAATAACCCGTGATGAAGGTCAACCTTTTGCGCAAGTATTTGCTGAGCCGATAGCTCAATTAGACAGAATTCGACTATTAGTCGTGTTATGGCTAAATCAGCAGGAGTTGATGGGAGATGATTAACCGCCAAACGTTATTAATTGCGTTAAGTATTTTCTTTGCATTGGTAGTGGCATTGATGCCATTACCTTTTTCACTTGAACCATTCCGTCCTGACTGGGTGTTGTTGGTGCTTATGTATTGGTCTTTGGCTTTACCTCACCGCTTAAATATAGGCACAGCCTGGGTGGTTGGGTTATTGATTGATTTAGCTACTGGTTCTTCTTTAGGTGTAAACTCATTAACCTACTCGGTATGTATTTTTGTTACGGCAAGTAACTTTCAAAAAATTCGCAATTTTTCATTGTGGCAACAAAGCCTTTTAATTGGCTTATTTTTAACGCTTTATCATTTAATGCAGTTTTGGTTAAATCACTTTTTACTTGGCGTTTATTTTAGCCCACATTACTTATGGCCTGTATTAACAGGCATGTTGAGTTGGATATGGGTATTTTTATTACTTAGAAAATACCGTAGACACTTTAGGATCAGATAATGACTTGCGCAGTATATTTAGCTTCCGCGTCTCCCCGTCGTAAAGAGCTTTTAACCCAATTGGGTGTCGAATTTTCACAATTTAGTGTTGATGCTGATGAAAGCCAGCTTGTTAACGAACTCCCATATGATTATGTCGAACGCTTAGCGCGTTTAAAGGCGCAAATGGGGGTAGAGCAAGGGTATACCGACCGCCCCGTTTTAGGCAGCGATACTGTAGTCGTGATTGACAATCAATCTTTAGGTAAACCCACAGATAAACAAGACTTTACTCACACCTTAAAGCGTTTATCAGGAAATACTCATCAAGTGTTAACTGCTATCGCTTTTGCCACACCAGAAAAAGTACTTAGCTGTGTTGTCAGTACTGATGTTACTTTTAAAATACTCAATGATGCAGAAATCGACGCTTATTGGCAGACGGGTGAGCCTCAAGATAAAGCCGGTGGTTACGGTATCCAAGGGTTAGGTGGACGCTTTGTAACGCATATTTCGGGTAGCTATTTTGCCGTTGTAGGCTTACCTTTATATGAGACAGAACAATTATTAAATACATTCTTAAGAGGGTAGCATGAGTACAGAACTACTGATCAATGTCACGCCAAGTGAAAGTCGCGTTGCCCTAATAGAAAACGGTGTATTACAAGAAATTCAGCTAGAGCGTATTGGTAATTTAGGCATAGTAGGCAATATTTACTTAGGTAAAATAAGTCGCGTGCTACCGGGAATGCAAGCTGCTTTTGTTGATATAGGCTTAGAGAAAGCCGCCTTTTTACACGCCTCAGATATCGTCAATAGTGCCTCTATTGTTGAAGGTGTTGACGACGAGCCAATTAAAAAAGTCCAAGATATTCGTGAGCTTGTTCGTCAAGGGCAGTACATCATGGTGCAAGTGGTTAAAGATCCACTGGGCAGTAAAGGTGCTCGCTTAACTACTGATATTACTATACCGTCACGCTATTTAGTATTTATGCCCGATGCGACGCATGTTGGTGTGAGTCAGCGTATAGAAACGGAAGAGGAACGCGCTAGACTTAAAAAAATTGTTGCTGAATATGGCGACGAAAACGGCAGCTTTATTGTTAGAACTGCCGCTGAAGGTGCAAGTGAAGCTGAGCTTCGTCACGATGCTGCGTTTTTAAAAAAACTGTGGGATAAAATAGTTTCTAAACGCCGTAAAACCAGCAAAGCGAGTATTTTGCATGAAGATCTTACGCTAGCTTTTAGAACGTTACGTGATTACGTGGGCGAAGATATGGAGCGCATTCGTGTTGACTCTAAGCTGACCTATCAAGAGCTTAAGCTGTTTACTGAAGAGTTTGTGCCGTTATTATCGCAAGTGCTTGAGTATTATCCGGGTGAGCGCCCCATTTTCGACTTATTTGATGTAGAAAGTGAAATTCAAAAGGCATTGCATCGTAAGGTGACTTTAAAGTCTGGTGGGTACCTGATCATAGATCAAACCGAAGCAATGACCACGGTTGATGTTAATACCGGTGCATTTGTTGGTCACCGTAACCTTGAAGAAACTATTTTTAATACTAATGTTGAAGCAACCTCAGCTATTGCCCGTCAACTAAGGCTGCGTAATTTAGGCGGTATTATTATTATCGACTTTATTGATATGGTCAGCGATGAGCACAAACGCCGAGTAATGCATTCATTAGAATCTGCGCTTTCTAAAGATCGTGCCAAAGCTAATATTAATGGTTTGTCGGCATTGGGACTAGTTGAAATGACCCGCAAGCGAACTCGCGAAAGTTTAGAGCATATACTGTGTGATGTATGTCCTGCATGTTCAGGACGTGGTTCACAAAAAACGGTAGAAACTGTGTGCTATGAAATCCTTCGTGAAATAGTGCGTGTTAATCGCGCTTATGCTGCTGATAAGTTTGTAGTTTATGCATCCCCAGCAGTATGTGAAGCGCTATTAAATGACGAGTATCATAACCTTGCAGAGTTAGAGTTATTTATTGGTAAGCAAGTTAATATTCAAACAGAGAGCTTATACAGCCAAGAGCAGTTTGATGTGGTAATGATGTAATGAAGTTTAAAGCGGCCTGTTTCTTTTGTGTACGCAAATTATGGCAAATAAGTGCTGTAATTTTGGTGCTACTGGCCGTTATTGTTTCTATTTTAAAATACACCTTACCTTACGCAAATGATTATAAAGGCGACATAGAAAATTACCTTGATAGCAAGTTTGATATCAGCTTATCGATAGGCGCTATATCGGCAAGTTGGCAAGGTAATGGCCCAGCCCTAGTGCTCGAAGAATTATCATTTAAAGACAACCAAACCGCCCCTATCTCTTTAACTATTGCGAAAACCAGTTTAGAGCTAAATCTTTGGGAAAGCTTAAAGTCTCTTCAACTTAAGTCGAATTACTTTGTCATTAATGGTTTTCATACCAAGGTTAATGTCGCGAATTTATTTGTCGGCAACCAAGATGATGTGTCATTTGAACAAAAAGAATTAATAGAAGGGCTATTTTTAGGTGAAACCGGTCATTTTGCAATAGAAAACTCCAGTATCAACTTTGTATTAGAAGATAACAAAGAACGCAAGCTGTTATTAGAAAACATTGTATGGCAAAACCAAGATAAACAACATCTTGGTAGTGGCAGTCTAGCATTACCGGGTATTTCGGTGGGGAATTTTGATGCACGCATTGCCCTTAAGGGTGAAACCTTAGAGCAAATGGTGGGTGATTTGTATGTGCAGGCTAATCAGGTTGATGTGTCAAATTGGTTAGCGCAATATATTAATACTCAAAAGCAGCAACTGCATAGCGATTTAAATTTACAAGCTTGGCTTAGATTAGAGCAAGGCCTAGTGAGTGACGTAAAAGTTCAGTGGTTACCGAGCGCGGTAAATTGGCAGCTCAATGAACAAACACAAAATGTAAGCCTAAGTGAAGGGGGATTTCATTTATACCCTGAGCAAAATAGCTGGCGATTAAAAAGCACAGGCTTAGCATTTAGCACCGGTGAAACCACTTGGCCAAGCCTTGAATTTGAAGCCTTATTGGGTAAGCAAAATAAAGTATGGCTACAGCAACTTGATTTAGCGCTATTGAGTGATTTAGCTGAGTTGACTAATTTTACCGATTTAGCCCCCTTTTTAGCACGCCAACCTAGCGGACAAATAAAGACTGCGTACCTTGAGTTTGCCGATGCAAGGCAATGGCAATTATGGTTTGATGCTGACGAAATTAGCTGGCAAGAAAAAAACGCTGTACCCGCCGCTCAATCTTTAAGAGTTAATGGGCTGGTTAATCAGCAGTATGGTCGCATTGCGATTTTTAGTGAGAACAGCCATTTAATTACAGGTGCTAGTTTTAGTAATAATATTGATTATAACCAATTAAATATTGAGCTTGATTTAGCTAAGCGCTCAGGCGATTGGCATATTAGCAGTGATAACCTGTGGCTTGATAACAATGAGGTGACTTTAAGCGCACAAATGCAGCTGAGTTTGGGTGATACGCCACGCTTAGATTTATATGCTGAAGCGTTTGCACCAGATGCCAGTATTGCAGGTCACTATTTTCCTTTAACGTTAATGAGCCCTGACTTAGTTAGTTATTTAAATGGTGCAATAAAAGCAGGCGAAGTATCAAATACTCAGGTGTTATTTTCTGGTCCACTATCAGGCTTTCCATTTGACGATGGTTCAGGGCAGTTTGATGTAATAGCACAAATAGACAATGCCACCTATCAATTCGATCCCGATTGGCCAGCAGTAACTAATGCCAATGTAAAGCTGCATTTTGCTAATGAGCGAATGGACATATATAGTCAGCAAGGCCAGCTGGTAAACCTTGATATTGGCAGTAGTGTCCATGTAAGTATTGATGACTTAATGGGCGATGCGCCGTTGGTAGTTAGTATTGATAAGCAAGCAGAGCTTGAAAAAATGCACGATTTTTTTGCCGCTACGCCTTTAGCAAATCCATTAGCTGATATTTTTAATGTTGTGCAAGGACAGGGTCTTGCAAGTGCAAATATTGAATTGCTAATAGGTTCACAATTTGAGGGGGGAGCCAGTGTCAGTGGTAAGGTTAATTTACTCGACTCACCTCTCTACATTTCTGCGCCTGGTATTTCTCTTGAGCATTTAAAGGGTGAACTTAGCTTTAATAATCAACAAATAAACCTTACAAATGCAACGGCTACATGGCTTGGTATGCCACTAACTATTAACTACAATAGTGACGCAAACGCAGAGGATTATCGCGCTAATATAAATATAAATGCTCAGCTTGATGCACAAACACTCATAAACCATGGTCAAGGCATTTTAGATGGTTACTTAAGTGGGCAAAGTGATGTTGATATTGCTTTGGAGCTTAATTTTACCGAGCAAGGGTTTAACTATCGTGCCCAAGTTGAATCGCCACTTATTGGCTTAAGTAGTTCTTTACCTGGAGCATATACAAAAAACAGTGAGCAAGCTTGGCCACTGAGTGCGGTTATTCAAGGTGATGATATATCTAATTTGATCACCGCAAACGTTGATCAGCTAGTTTATTTTAATGCCATTCTAGACAATACTAAATCACAGTTTAATAACGCCCACTTTATAATTGGCAACAAAGATTTAGGGCTTAACGCGCAAGATTTAGCGGTAAGTATTAACTTAGCGCAAAGTGAGTTATTACCTTGGATTGATTTAATTGATCAAATTATTAATGCAGCTAAAGCGCAGCCAGAGAGTGAATCGCCAGGTATTATGCCGCCTTTGTATGAGGTTGTTGCGAATATTAACTCTTTTAATGTGAGTGGCATGCAGTTTAATGATTTTGATATGCGTTTATCGCCCTTAAATAATAACTTGCAATTAAAACTCAATGCCAAAGAATTGCGAGCAGAGGTGTTCATTCCCAGCGAGCAATCAAGTCAGCCGATTCGAATAAACAGCGACTATTTAAGGCTTAATTTTTTAGATACCGAACCAGAACTACCGAGCGAAAAATCATCTCCTGAACAACTTGCATGGCTTACAAATTTGCCAGCTATTGAGTTTGAGTGTGCCGATTGTAAGATTAGCGATTATCAGCTAGATAAAGTCAGCGCCTCATTGTTAGGCGATGGTAAAAAGCTACTTATTTCTGAGCTAGTGGTGGATAAAGGCGATCATATATTGCGCACTAAAGGGCAATGGCAAAATGGTTTAACGGCAATGAGCGGCGAACTTAAAAGTGATGATATTGGCGCCTTATTTAATGAATTTGATATTACCACCACTATTAAAGACTCAAACGCCAATCTAAATTATCAATTAAATTGGCAAGCGGCACCTTATAATTTAGATATTGCTAGTTTAGACGGTGAAATTAGTTGGGATTTAGGCGAAGGCCATTTAACTGAGGTGAGTGATGGAGGCGCACGGGTATTTTCATTACTGAGCCTTGATTCATTAGTGCGTAAGTTAAAGCTTGATTTTAGAGATGTATTTTCTAAAGGTTTTTTTTATAACAGTATGAAAGGCACGATGCAGATAGATAAGGGCATTGCCTATACCCAAGATACTAAAATGGATGGGGTACCTGCCGATCTCTCTATTAAAGGGTATGCAAATTTAAATACTCTCGAAATTGACTACGACTTAGCAGTAGCACCGCAAGTAACGTCGAGCATTCCGGTAATTGTGGCTTGGATGGTTAACCCAGTAACGGGGCTTGCAGCTTTAGCAATTGATAAAGTGATTCATTCTGCGCGAGTGATCTCAGAGATCAACTTTAAAGTGACGGGCAAAATGAACGATCCTCAGGTACAAGAGTTAGATCGTAAGAGCCGAGAGGTGACTTTACCGCAAGCAGCACAAAATCAGCCGCAAGCATCTTCAGAGTTAAAGCTTAAAGATGCTGAGGTGAGCGCAGCGCAATGAGTAAATCACTTATAAGTACAACACCTGCGATTATTGCATTACAAATGTGCTCAGGCTTAAATCCTGATGATAACATTGCCACCTTAAAGCAAGCCTTAGCTGAATTACCAAGCCGGCGACCTTTGTTAGTATGTTTACCAGAAGCGTTTTTAGTGTTTAGTAAACACGCTGGTGATACGTTGTTAGTGTCTCAGCGTATTGAACAATATAAACAGCAACTCAGTGAATTGTGCCGTAAACACAATATTTGGTTAAATGCTGGCACCATGCCAGAGCCCTATAACCAACATAAATATTACGCTGCCTCACACTTGTTTAATAACCAAGGCGATATTGTTGCAAGTTATAACAAAATACATTTATTTGATGTTGAGGTAGATGACCAGACCGGCAGTTACCGAGAGTCTGACTTTACTCAAGCGGGCGATGAGATTGTGGTTGTTGATTCTCCCTTTGGTAAAATTGGTTTAACAGTATGTTATGATTTGCGCTTTGCTGGTTTATTCAATGCCTTAGCTCGTAAAGGCGCAGAAATTATATTAGTACCCAGTGCGTTTACTGTTCCAACAGGTAAAGCGCATTGGCAGCCGCTACTTGCAGCACGTGCCATAGAAACTCAGTGTTATGTTATTGCTGCAGCGCAATATGGAACACATGAAAACGGTAGACAAACTTATGGCTACAGCCTGATGTTATCGCCTTGGGGTGAAACATTAAGTGAAAAACCAACAGGGCTTGGTTTTATTAGTTGCACCTTAGATTTAAACCAGTTACACAAAATTAGACGAGATATGCCGCTGCAATCTCACCAACGATTTAGAGAGCCATTATTATGAATTCGGTTGAACAGCATTTATTACACGACAGCCAGCTAAATCGAGAAGAACTCGAAAAAACATTAGCTTATATTCACCAGCACAAAGTTGATTATGCCGACCTTTATTTTCAATCGAGTCATCATGAGTCTTGGGTATTAGAAGACGGCCTTGTTAAAGAAGGGTCTTATAATGTTGAGCGTGGTGTTGGCGTACGGGCTGTTAGTGGTGAAAAAACCGGTTTTTCGTATTCAGATGCAATCAATCTTGAAGCGTTAAACAAAGCAGCCACGGCTGCACGTAGTATTGCCGATGCCGGTGAAGATAAAGCGGTTAAAGTATTTAGTGATGTGGCTGCAAAACAGCAGTTTTCACCGCATCAACCAATTTCTAGCATGAGCGATACCGATAAAGTTAATTTGTTACGTGAGCTTGAAAATTATATCCGCGAATTAGCCCCTGATGCTGAGCAAGTTATTAGCTCAATGTCTGCGGTATACGAAGAAGTATTAATTGCAGCCAGCGATGGCACTTTTGCTACCGATATTCGCCCACTGATCCGTTTAAACTGCTCTGTATTGCTAGAGAAGAATGGTCGCCGTGAACGTGGCGGTGCTGGTGGCGGCGCACGCCTAGACTATGGTTACTTTAAAGAGCTTGTTGATGGCAAGCCGCGTTGGATGGGCTTTGCAGAAGAAGCCGTTCGTCAAGCTAAGGTAAACTTAGAAGCTATTGATGCCCCAGCCGGTACTATGGAAGTAGTATTAGGTAATGGCTGGCCAGGCGTGTTGTTACACGAAGCAGTCGGTCATGGTCTAGAAGGTGACTTTAACCGTAAAGGCGCGTCTGCGTTTAGCGGTAAAGTAGGGCAAAAAGTCGCTTCAGAGCTATGTACTGTGGTTGATGATGGTACTATGGCTGATCGTCGTGGTTCACTTAATGTGGATGACGAAGGCACGCCTGCAGCCTATAACGTACTTATCGAAAACGGTATTTTAAAAGGCTATATGCAAGATAAAATGAACGCGCGTTTGATGGGGGTAAACCCAACAGGTAACGCACGTCGTGAGTCATACGCGCATTTACCAATGCCACGTATGACTAACACTTACATGTTAGGTGGCGAGCACAGCCAAGCTGATATTATCAGCACGGTTAAAAAAGGCGTGTTTGCCCCTAATTTTGGTGGCGGCCAAGTGGATATCACCTCAGGTAAGTTTGTGTTTAGTGCCTCAGAAGCTTACTTAATTGAAAATGGTAAAATTACTCAGCCAATTAAAGGGGCAACATTAATTGGTAATGGCCCTGAGGTTATGCAACAAATCTCTATGGTAGGTAATGATTTAGCGCTTGATAAAGGCGTAGGTGTTTGTGGTAAAGACGGTCAAAGTGTCCCAGTAGGTGTTGGCCAGCCAAGCCTGAAAATTGATCAGTTAACGGTAGGTGGCACTGCTTAATTTTATTACTGCCAAATACTGCAAATAAAACCTTGGAAGTGCATGCTTTCAAGGTTTTATTTTGTCGGCTGTTTATTTAAATTTGCTGCTGAAAAAAATCCATAAATGCGACAACTTGTCGTGGCTGAAATTGCCTTGATGGGTAAAGAAACTGTAAGCCAATCTGTTGTTTATCTTTATTACTAAAACCGAGAATATAGTCATCAAGTAGTGTCACTAAATGACCCTTTGTCAGATCATCGCTAATATCTACCATTGATTTTAGAGCAATCCCGGCACCATCAATTGCCCATTGTCTGATCACCGCACCATCACTGCTACTCATAGCCACAGGGACGCGAATTATTTGATCTTTAAAATGCCAATCATTCATCGATTGACCAAATCGCTCCATTACTAGGCAGCGATGATTTAATAAATCGCTTGGCTGCAAAGGTTGGCCATGTATTTTTAAATATTCAGCTGAAGCACATAACACACGTTGATTGGCCTTGATCATTCGGCTAATCAAATTGCTATCGGGTAAGTTTCCAAAGCGAATAGCAATATCAATACCTTCTTCAACTAAATTGACTAAGCCATCGGTTAAATGCAGGTGTGGTTTAACTTGTGGGTTTTGTGCTACAAATTTAGCTATTGCAGGGGCAACAAACTGTTTACCAAAGTCAGAGGGTGCGGTTATTTTGAGACTACCCGAAAGGGTGTTTTTACTAAGCTGAATACTTTGCTCTGTGGCATCAATTTCAGCAATTACTCTTAAACAGCCTTGATAAAATTGCTCTCCAGCCTCGGTCAATTTAATACTGCGAGTATTACGTATTAAGAGTCGGGTTTGATAGTGATTTTCAAGCTGGTTGATACGTGCCGTCATACTCGCAGGCGATAAACCAATTTTTCGCCCAGCTGCAGCAAGCCCGCCAGAGCGCACCACATGAACAAAAAGCTGCATATCATCAATCTTAGCCATCGTTCCTCACTCTTTATAATTCAGTATTAATGAATAGTGTTTTTGATATTAACTCAATTATCAAATTTAAGTAAATAGTTAAACTGGTTGTACTCATTATCAACAGAGAAAGTTTATGCGTTTAGATCATGTATTAATTTCTAGTTGTGATTACCAGGCGATGCGACGGTTCTTTATTAATTCAGTTGGGCTAAGTGAAGGGTATCGTCCGCCTTTTCCTTTCGAAGGAGCGTGGTTATACGGCAGCGATAACGTTGCTTTGATTCATCTGGTTAATGCCGCTGGTAATAAAGCGCAACAGGGTTACTTATCAGCATTAAACAGCAAAACCCAAGGCCGAGGAGTGGTAGATCACATTGCCATTCGTAGCATAGGTTATCAAGGATTGAAAAGTCGCTTAGCGCAAACAGGTATAAGTTATTTCGAGCGAACCGTGCCAGAGCTCCTAGAGCATCAAGTATTTATACCTGGGCCTGAAGAGATGAAAGTCGAAATGCTATTTAGCAGTGATGAAATTTAATTTAAATCCAGATAAACATTATTTATAAGAGAGTTAGTTATGTCTATAGAATCCTTATTTGAAGCTAAAACCCTCGGTGGCATGGTTACGCAAAATAGAATTGTGATGGCACCTATGACCCGTTCGCGAACTGCGCAACCGGGCGATATTCCTACTGAACTGATGGCCACTTATTATGCGCAGCGTGCTACTGCAGGACTGATTATTTCTGAAGCAACACAAATTTCTGCTCAGGGCAAAGGTTACTCATTTACGCCAGGTATTTACACGCAAGAACAAATCGAAGGTTGGAAGCAAGTAACACAAGCTGTGCATAAAGAAGGCGGTAAAATATTTTTACAACTTTGGCACGTTGGTAGAATGTCGCACTCTTCATTTCATCATGATGGAACGCCAGTTGCCCCATCTGCACTTGCTCCAGATGCACAAGTTTGGGTGGTAGGCGATGATGGAGAAGGGCGGATGCTTGACTGCCCAACCCCACGAGCACTAAGTGTTAAAGAAATTAAAGAAATAGTAAATGATTATAAGCAAGCGGCAATTAACGCGATTGAAGCTGGTTTTGATGGCGTTGAAATACATGGAGGTAACGGGTATTTGATTGATCAGTTTTTAAGACGCTCAGCAAATAAACGCACAGATGAATATGGCGGTAGCCAAGAAAATCGTATTCGTTTTGCCTGTGAAATTATTAGCGCAATTAGTAATGCCATTGGCGCTCATAAAGTGGGTGTTAGATTAGCGCCTTTTATCACTCAGCGTGGTATGGATGATAGTGAAGCAATTGACACTATTTTATTAGCAGCAAAGCAATTTGAGCAAATTGGTATTGCGTATATTCATCTTGCTGAAGCGGACTGGGACGATGCACCTAGTGTAACACCAGAGTTTAGAGCCGCACTTCGTCAGTATTTTAGTGGCGCGATTATTGTTGCCGGTAATTATACCGAGTATTCAGGTGCGCAGCTTATTGAACAAGGTCTTGCTGATTATATTGCATTTGGTCGCCGTTTTATTGCTAACCCAGACTTACCGTATCGTATTCAAGAGCAACTGCCACTAAACACCATTACCGATGGGAGAACATTGTTTGGAGGTACAGCCAAAGGTTATACCGATTACCCAGCGTATCAAAAGTAACTTTCGTTTTAACTGAAAATATAAGGACTGAAAATGGTTAACTTTTCAAACTCAGCAGTTACTTTACTGATCAGCGGGCTGTTTAGTAGCGTCAGTTTTGCGGCTGAATTTAGTTTATCGAGCCCTGACTTACAGCCAGGGCAGGCAATAAAGAGTGAGCAATATTGGAATAGCTTTGGTTGTCAGGGGGGTAATGTTAGACCACAACTTAAATGGCAAAATGCGCCTAAAAAAGCCAAAAGCTTTGCCGTGACAGTGTATGACAATGACGCACCAACTGGCAGTGGTTTTTGGCACTGGGTAGTACATGATATTCCTTTTACTAGTAACTCATTATCTTCAACGACTTTGCCCAAAGGAGCCATTGAAGGTAATACAGATATGGGTAAGCCGGGATACTTTGGACCATGTCCACCAGAAGGACGCAAGCATAGCTATACCTATAAAGTGTATGCATTGGATGTAGAAAAATTAGCTGTTCCACAAGGAGCAACAAGTGCACTTACAGGGTTTTTCTTACATCAGCACTCTTTGCAAACAGCCGAGATCACAGTAACGGCAGGACCGCGTTAATTAGCTTAGGAGATAAAAAATGAAGGCTTTACCTTTACTCACTGTTTTAATAGCACTGTGTAGCAGTAGGCTGTTAAGTGCGGCCCCATTATCTGATGAATCAGGCTATTGGCCTGATGATGCACAATTAGTGATTTCTATTTCAATGCAATTTGAGGCAACAGCACAAGATAGCTCTGATGCAGGGCCGTTTCCTCAAATAGAGCAGGGTTATCACGACACGATTTCGCCTACTTGGTATCAGTATGGGATGAATGAAGGGATCCCACGATTACTTGATCTATGGGATAAACATAATATTAAAGTTACTTCTCATATGGTGGGTAGGGCTGTGGAATTAAATCCAGCACTTGCTAAAGAAGTGGTTTCACGAGGGCATGAAGCATCAGGTCACGGCCAAACATGGACACCACAATATTCTATGAGTGTTGAACAAGAGCGCGCTTCATATATTAAAAGTGCAGATATTATCGAAAAAGTCACAGGCATGCGGCCGGTTGGCTTTAATGCATTTTGGATGAGACACTCAAAAAATACACTTACGCTTTTGCAAGAGCAGGGGTTTATTTATCATATTGATGATCTATCGCGTGATGAGCCTTCTTTTACACCAGTAAATAGTAAGCCTTTTGTGGTTGTACCTTATACATTTCGTAATAACGACATTGTGCGTTACTCAGGAAGCACAGCTATGACGGCTCGAGCGTACTTGCAAGAGTTAAAGGATGAATTTGATGTGTTATACGCCGAAGGTAAGCACAAAAGACGGATGATGTCGATTAGTACTCATGACCGTATTGCAGGCACACCAGCACGGGTAAAAGCGCTTGATGATTTTATCCAATATGCAAAACAGCATGCAGGTGTTAAATTTATGCGAAAAGATAACATAGCCCGTTGGATAATGAAGCAAAATAATGTACCAACTAATCCGACTCAAACGGTTAGATAAAGAAAATATCTATGAGGCAGCTTTTTAATATTATAAGTGTGCCTCATGTTATTTTTAGTGATGAAGGGATTAAGTTTTGTCGTAAATTTTAAACTTCAACGGAATTAGAATAGCTTGTTACATTTTTATCATTCACTTTAAACGAGTATCTCTTAAAATGGGTACTTGAATAGTCTATGACATTTTAGGAAATAGCATGTTTAGCCGTTGTATGTTTATTTTATTTCTACTACCTCTATCAGGATGCTCTTCTTTGTCTCAGGATGAATGTATACAGGCCAATTGGACAAATCTAGGTTTTAGTCATGGTGAGCAAGGGTATACATTTGAACATGGCAGAGAAATCATATCTGCTTGTAGTGAATTTGGCATCATTGCAAAATTAGATGATTATCAAGCTGGTTACAAACAGGGGCTCGCAGCCTTTTGTGAACCTGAAAATGGCTTTACTCTCGGTTTACGAGGCGATGCGTATAACGGGGTTTGTAATGACACACAGTTTAGAAAAGCATGGCAAGAGGGTAATGAGCGTTATCAATTTGAAGCAAGAAAAGCCGAGATAGATGATCGACTCAATGAGATTAATTGGCGGTTGCAATCTATTAGTAATGAATTAGCGAGTGATAAAGCGTCAAGTAGCCAAAATAAAGAGTTACGCCGAGAGCGAGAGCTATTGGAGAGAGAGCGTCGTGATTTAAGAAAAGAAAAAGCACTTCTGCCATTACTCAACAAGCTTCCTTCATGGCATTTTGAGTATGAACTATAATTTATATTGTATTCTTTTAAGGTGATTAATATGAAAGTAATATCAATTTTAATAACATTTCTGATCCTCAGTGGGTGTGCGTCAAAAGAAATGCCAGAGGGTTATGGAGATGAAGTATTTGCAGAGCATGAGTGCTTAGGTGGTGAGGTTGAAACAGACTATAGCTACACAATTTTTAGCTCTGACGAAGATGAAAGCAATAAGAGTACGGTGAAGTCGACTTGTCATCCAGTAAAACTCAGTCTGAACTTGAGCGAGATATAAGGACGGGTGGTTGATAGAACAAAATAAAACCCACTTTAAAAGTGGGTTTTATTTTAAGAATTAAAGCTCAAAGGGAGCAACACCGACAGCTTGCATTTGATAACCCACTTGGGCTATTTCGCCAGACCAAGTTTGCGTTTTAATAACGCCCGTTACAACAATCGCATCATATAAGCTATCGATAGGCACACCGCCTTTAATAGTTACATGAACCAGCTGGTTTGGCGGTGGGGGTGGCACATGAATACAGGCACCAAAGTAAGGGACTAATAAAAACTCGGTAATAAGTTCGCTGTCACCTTCAAGTGGCACAACAAACCCAGGTAAGCTAACAGACTGCCCATCAAGTGCTTTGACAACCGGCGCGTCCAAATCAGGTTGCACCCAGTTTTGCTCACTGCCTTCGTGATTAGCTTGTGCTTGGCTATCTATTTGCACATGCCCTTGTGGGATCAAGTCTTCCCAAAAAATTTCCTTCGGTGGATTTGCAATGCTAGCAAAGCTAATTAGCACTGCGCTTAAGAGCATTAAAAAGTGTGTAGTTACTTTAAACAACGTCATGATCATCCTAAAGTTTATATTTTTATACTCATACCATCACTAAGAGAATAAAAGTAAGCGCGTGTAGCGGGGATCAAGCCAATAATGAATCCCGCGGCCATAATAACGCCAATTAAAGTGAGTTCATAGTCAGAGAGCATATTGATATTAATACTCACTCCAGCTTGGCTCTGTAAGTAACCTGCCGTCGTACCCATAAGCGCATAAAATAAAATACAGCCTACCAAGCAGCCTAAAAAGGTGGTGAGTAGTGATTCTATACTGATCAGTGAAAATAATTGCCAAGGGCGGGCACCCACAGAACGCAGTATTGCCAGTTCTCTGCGGCGTTGATTAAGGTTAGCCAGCAGTGTGGTTAACATACCGAGCAAGCTAATAATAACCACCAAAAATGAAAATAGCAGTAGGATCTTTTCTATTATTGCCAGCATTTCCCAAAGCTCTTTTAGTGTGACTGTGGGCATAATCGCTAATAGAGGTTCTGGTTTAAATTGATTTATGTTGCGCCTAATTTGTAGCGTATAAAGTGGTGAGTCGAAGCCCATTAAAAAGGCGGTAATTTGTTTTGGATGGCCAACTAGTGCGTGGTTTGAGTGATCATGATGATCGTCATGGCCGCCACCATGGATCAATTCAATTGCCGCCAGCGGTACATGCAAGGTTTTATCTACAGGGGTGCCAGTAGGCTTTAAAATACCAACCACTTTGAAAGGGTTATCATCATGATGATGAAAGCTAGTGTTTCCCATACCATGAGAAATTACAATTGCATCACCAATTTTATAGGCCAGTTTACTTGCAACCTCACTACCTATAACAACTTCATTGATGCTAGAAAAAGCCTTCCCTTGTTCAAATGCTAAGGGCTGTTTTTTAGCAAATCGATAGTGCTTAAAATAATCGAGTGTGGTGCCTAAGACTGCTTGGCCTTTGTGGCTATCGCCAAGGCTAATAGGAATGCTCCACTTAACCCCGCGCTGTTTTGTTATGTATTGATAGCTTTGCCAACTCACCCCATTATTGGTGTGGCCAATTCTAAACACCGAGGACAGTAGTAATTGAATATCGCCCGTGCGTGCGCCAACAATTAAATCGGTACCCGAAATGGTATTACTAAAACTACTTTTAGCATCTACGCGAACGCGCTCAATACTGAGTAATAACATGACGCTAATCGCAATAGTGAGCAATGTCAGTAATACGCTGGCACGTCTATTTAGCAAACTTTTATAGGCAAGTTTAAATAAAATCATACATCACCTTGTAAATTTACTAAGTCGATTGTGCGGTTAAAGAGAGGCTTTAATGTTTCATCGTGACTGACAAAAACAAGCGTGCTGTTACTTTTTTTTGCTTGTTCAAATAGCAGCTTAATAAAGCTTTCACGATTTTGGGTATCAAGTGCTGAAGTAGGCTCATCGGCAATGATAAGTTCAGGACTGCCTATAAATGCGCGTGCTGCAGCAACTCGCTGTTGTTGCCCAATACTCAAAGTGGCAACATTTTGATTATGAAGGTGCGGCTCTAACCCAAGTGCGTTGAGAAGTCGGGCAGCTTCTTTGGTTAAACTCTCAGTTTGGTTGAGCACGTGTCGCTGACGCTTTTTCGAAAATTGGCACCCTAAACATACATTTTCTAATGGGGTTAAATAAGGCAGTAAATTAAAGTTTTGGAAAATATAGCCAATATGATCCGCTCTAAATGCATCGCGCTGTGCATTGGTAAGCGCACTTAGATTTTGGTTCAAAACACAAAGTTGGCCGCTAGTGGTTACATTAATGCCTGCTAGTAGTGCCAGTAAGGTAGATTTACCACTGCCGCTTGGCCCATGTAAAAAAACATGTTCACCTTCATCAATGGCGAGTTGCTCAATAGTGAGAGTGGGGCTGGCTGCTTTTTTATGCCATTTAAAAGATACATTCTCAAGGTTGATCATAACGTCTTACCAACTCCAATAGTTAAGTCTTTTGCGCATTTTAAATTGTCTAATAAGATTAAGTGGTTTAGCTTTGAGCTTTTCATCACTATGCAACAGTTCATTGGTTGCGCAAAGTACTCGTTGGCTTGACTTACCATCTGTGTATGGGTGTAATTCTTGGCAAAAAGTTTCAATATTATCCACAAGTTCTTTTGGGTAAGTTAGTGCATAGTCTATTGCGGCTTCAACGTTATTTTTATCTGTAATATCAAGTAAGTGTTTTTCAGGTGCTTTATTACAAAACGTTACAACCGGTTTTCGTTGTACCAAAAACATCAGTAATATGGATGAAGTATCGCACAGCATTACATCAGCAGATTGCAGTAATGGAATAACATTATCTGTTTCAACAAAGGTTAGATTGTCATTACTTAATGCTTTGTATTTATCAACCCACTCTTGCGGCATTTTCGGATGAAACTGAACTAATAGTCGCCATTTACCGCTTTCGCTAAAGTGTTTTATTTGTTCATAAAGTTTAGGTGCAAGAGATAGCCTTTTTGAAAACGTAGAGCAGATCAATACCGTTGGGCGGGAGTCTGTTTCATCAATATGGCTAGGCTTTGAGTTACCGTTAAAAAATTGATCTAGGGGAGGCCAACCTGTTTCTACTACCTTAAAATAACCCAGTTTTTTTTGTAACGCCGTAAATGGAGCCGTTGTATTTGGGCCTTGTGTACAATATAAATCAAAGCAGCCCCGCACTTTAAAATGATCGTTTTGGCCTTTTTTGTTTAGCTTTCCTGCATCAAAGCCGTGAAAAACAGCCACTTTCTTTCCGGGAAAAAATGTAGGGATGGAGTTCGCTGGTGCAAAGGTTGCGTCAGGCTCCCATTGATTTATTTCATGAATAGAGTTTAGCGTTTTTTCATCACTTTTTAGAAAGTCTGGATTAACATTATCACCCTCTAAAAACCATTTAACTTCCCCTCCTTGAGCTAATATTTCTGCTTGCAAAGGCCTTAAAATAGCATAGGAATAATTTTGGGAAATATACATTAAATATTTCTTATTCTTAGTGGCAGTTAAATAGTTCAAGCTAGCTCCTCAGGGCAAGTAATCATGCAAGTTTACCCCAATGCGTCAGCTAGATAAATATTCTGAGATGATTTGTTTTTAGCCTAAGATTGAGCTTTGTGGTTGCCTAGATTATTATAGAGCGCCTAACCCCAATTCCATACTTTGCTCTTTGAGCATGCCAAACCCCGGAGATAGCATGACTAGCTATAAAGTTTTAGACGTAAACGATGACTTACCCATTCGTACTAAAGGTAAAGTACACAGTGGCAAAGTGCGTTCAGTTTATTGGTTAACTGATGCAGATAGCAAACGCTTAATAAATGAAAAAGGCTATAACGTTCCTGCCGATACTGAATTAGCCATTATGGTTATTTCAGACAGAATTTCTGCTTTTGATTGCATATGGCAAGGTGAAAATGGCCTAAATGGCGTTCCTGGTAAAGGGATTGCATTAAACTCAGTCGCTGCTCATTGGTTTAACATGTTTAATGAAGCCGGTTTGGCGGGTAATCATATTGTTGATATTCCTCATCCATACGTATGGATTGTTCGTAAAGCCAGTACAGTTAAAGTTGAAGCGATTGCTCGTCAATATATTACCGGCAGTATGTGGCGCGACTACGCCAAAGGCGAAAGACACTTTTGTGGTTTGCAACTTCCAGAGGGCTTAAAAGCGAATCAAAAGCTTGAGCAAGTACTCATTACTCCTTCTACTAAAGGTATTATAGAAGGGGTGGCTGATATTCCTGCCGTTGATGATGTAAATATTACGCGTGAAAATATTACGAACAACTTAGATGTTTTCAATTTTAAATCGGCTGACGATGTCACCAAATATGAAAAATTATTGGTAGAAGGGTTCGAGCTAATTAGTAATGAGTTAGCTAAGCTTGGCCAGATTTTCGTTGATACCAAATTTGAATTTGGTTACGTAGAAGATTTAAATGGTGCTCAGCAGCTTATTTATATTGATGAAGTAGGGACACCAGATTCATCGCGTATTTGGGATGAAGCATCTTATAAGAATGGCAAAATTGTTGAAAACTCAAAGGAAGGCTTCCGTCAGCTGTTAATTAATAACGTGCCAGAGAGTGATGTATTATTAAATAAAGACCGTATGGCTGAGCGTGAGCAGCTAGCAAAAGATTATATTTTACCTGAGTCAGTAATGCTTGAAGTGTCTGACACTTATGTGGGTATTGCTAGCAAAATTGTCGGTAAAGAGATCGTTATACCCAATGATCCGCGCCAAGAAGTGATTGCAATTTTAGATACTGACTACGGTTTAATTAATCACTAACGAGCAAGTTAATCTTAATGATAAAGCTTGTTTCAACTAGTGAAAAAGTATTTATTTTTAGTAACTGAGCTATAATTCTTGCAATTAGTGCTCGTCTCTAATTAACTTAACCTATGGTGAATATTTAGGTGTGATTATGTTAGAGCGAGCAATGCAAGTTATTGCAAAACGTCGTTATTTATTAGTACTGGGTGCATTGTTTAGTGTATCGGCGTTTGGCAATACCATTAATTTGGTTATTAAAGATCAGCATGGCCAAGTATTGCCTAATGCTGTCGTAGAAATAAATTATTTACCTTCCTCAAAAGCTACGGGCAATTTACCCACGGTGGTAATGGATCAAGTTGATAAACAGTTTTCACCGCAGCTGCTTATTGTACGTCAAGGTCAGTACGTAAACTTTCCAAATAGCGATAATATTCGCCACCATGTATATTCTTTTTCAAAAGCAAAGCCTTTTCAATTAAAGCTCTATTCTGGCCAGCCAGAAGAACCCATTAAGTTTGATAATCAAGGGGTTGTTGTTCTTGGCTGCAACATCCACGACTCTATGGTGGGCTATATTTATGTTGCTAACAGTAATCATGTGTATACCAGCAACGAGCAAGGCCAGATAAAACTACAAGTTGACTCTTTTCCTGTGCAAGCCAGTATCTGGCATTCGCTGCAAACAGCTCCTTTGGATAATAAAAAGCTGTTTGATATAGAATCAACTAACCCAGTATTAATCGCTATTAATACATCTATGCCTGCACCACGTAATACCTTTGGCAGTCAATTTAGGGAAGGTAATGGGCAATAATTTACGTAGTCGCATAACAACGCTATGCGTTGGCTTGGTGTTACTCACTACCTTACTCAGTTTGGCGAGTTTTTGGTGGTCTACGAGTAAATTTCAGGCAGAAAAAGTCCAGCAAAATATAACGGTTGCACAAAGCGTTTATAAACAATACTTAAAATCAAAAGAGAGCTTGCTATTAACCGCCGCTAAAGTATTAACTGCTGATTTTGGTTTTAAACAAGCAGTTGCTACTCGCGATGCAGCCACCATTAGTAGTGTGCTATACAATCATAGCCAACGGATCAATGCCGATTTAATGCTGTTGCTCGATTTATCAGGGCGGTTAGTCTCTGCTAATGTTAATGCACAAAATTTTGCAGACAACCTACAGCCCTTAATGGATGAGTTATTAAATAATTCTGAGCAATCGAGTTTTGTCGTGTTAAATAATCAGCTTTATCAAGTCATATTATTGCCCGTTAAAACCCCCAGAACTATTGCTTATAGCTTGGTCGGCTTTAAAATCACGTCGGCTGTTGCTACTGAGCTGAAAAGCTTAACCGGTATGGAAGTTAGTTTTGTTGCGCAGTTAGATGACTTTGCAGCAAGCTCGTTTGTACCTCAAACTAAAAAATTTCAACCCATAGAATACTTTGAAACTAAAATTATAGCTCGTTTTTTTGCTGAGTACTTGGCCTATGAAAATCAACAAATAGCTTTACCGTCTTTGCAATCGCATCCAGTTACCCTATTACTAAGTGCTGATTTAACTTCAAGTTATCGAGATATTGAGCAGCTATTACTAACGCTAGTTACATTGGCCGTATTAACCATGTTATTTGGTGTGATCACCAGTAGTCTGCTGGCCAATAACTTAACCACCGGGCTTACACAGTTAGCGGTTATTGCAAGGCAATTTGCCAAAGGCGACTACCGTTTTAAATTTGAAGGTAAAAAACAAAGTAGCGAAGTAGAAACGTTAGTTAGTGCGTTTAATAACATGGGTAATGATATTAATAAGCGTGAGCAGCAAATAAGTTTTCAAGCACATCACGATACTTTAACAGGGTTTTATAACCGTTCTGCTATGTTAGATTTATTAGCAAAGCAGCTCACTAAAGATAAACGCTATACGCTTGTTGCTATTGATATAAAAGGCTTAAGGCACATAAACGACAAACTTGGTCCACAAGTAGGAGATGAATGCTTAATTGCAGTGGCAAACCGTATTCGTCAATTCTCTGATGAGCTTGGTGGGTTTCATGCACGAATTGGCGGCGATGAGTTTTTAACGGTTTACCCCAGTGTGGAGGCTGACCAAGTAAAATGTGCTGTAGCCGATTTAATTGAGCAATTACAGACACCTTATCAGATTAAAAGCTTAAAAATAAATTTGCGTTTTAACGCCGGGATTGTGCAGTACCCTGGGCAAGGCGTGAAAGCAGACGATTTAATGCGACGTGTACTCATTGCTGTTGATGCGGCTACAACAAGCCAACAAAGCTTACATTACTACCAAAATGGTGAAGATGAGGCGCACTTAGACCGTTTAATCATGCTTGATGAGCTCAAACAAGCGATTGATGATGATAACGGGCAACTGTTTATGACTTATCAGCCTAAGTTGAATATTAAAAGTCAGAAAATTGATAAGGTTGAGTCACTTATTCGTTGGCAACGTGATGATGGGAGTTGGGTTTCGCCTGAAGTGTTCATTGATTTAGCTGAGCAGTCAGGATTAATTGTGGAACTAACTGCCTGGGTTGTCGATACAGTTATTGCGCAAATAGCCGATTGGTATAAAAAAGGGATTCACTTACAGGCAGCCATTAATGTGTCAGCCCAAGATATTGCGCATGCGGGATTTCATAATTTGTTAGTCGCGACCTTAAAGAAATATCATGTAAGCCCAAGTTCTGTCACTATTGAGTTGACGGAGCGCGATATGATCGAAAATGAAGCTCAAGGTATCAAAGCGTTAGAGAACTTAAAAACTATCGGTGTTAAAATATCACTAGACGATTACGGTGTCGGGCAAACATCATTGGGGCGATTAAAAATGTTACCTATTGATGAGCTTAAGCTAGATAAATGCTTTATTTTAACTTTGCATGAGTCACAAAAAGATCAATACATAGTGCGCTCGTCAATCACACTTGGACACCAACTTGGGTTTTCAGTGGTGGCCGAGGGCGTAGAAACGGCAGCGTCTTTATCATTGCTTCATGAAATGCAATGCGATCATGCACAAGGTTACTACTTGAGTCGTCCTTTAAAAGCACAACAACTAGAACAATGGTTAGAGGAATATCAGGGTGTACATTAAATTTTTACTGAGCATGACACTCTTATTTTGCAGTACGCTAACTGTAGCTGCAACGGGAAAACTATTAGCAACACCGGGCGTGTCTCAAGTTGAAGGCAGTGCAGGAGGAGGGTTAGTTCCTTGGGCGCAGCTAGCAGGTTATGCTAGTGAGGACGAATGGGCTGTTAATGGCTTTTGTAGTCGTGCTGATGTAACAGATTACCGCCTAGATGCCTGTGGTGTGCAGCTTAACCTATTTAATCGTGTTGAACTTAGTTATGCAGTGCAGCAGTTTGATGTGCCTGCGCTTAATACGGAAATAGAGCAGTCAATTTCTGGGGCAAAAATTCGTTTATATGGTGATATAGTATACAGTAAGTGGCCGCAGCTAAGCATGGGTGTACAGCATAAATCACTGGATGATGGCACAGTTGCAAAGTTGGTTGGCGCAAAAAATACCAGTGGTACAGATGTGTACCTAGCAGCCAGTAAATTACATTTGGGCGCACTTGCTGGGTACAACTGGTTTTGGAATGTGACCACCCGTTACAGTAAAGCCAATCAGTTAGGGCTTTTAGGATATGGAGGGGCTAATGAAGGTAGCCATATTTTACTAGAAGCAAGTAGTGCGGTGTTTGTAAGTCGTGAACTTGCTATTGGCATTGAGTATCGACAAAAAGCCAATAACCTAGGGTTAGGCGAACAAGATTGGCGCGATTTATTTATAGCGTGGATGCCAAATAAACACGTCAGTGTAACGGCGGCCTATTTAGACTTAGGGCGGATTGCTGGTGTTGATAAACAAACCGGCTGGTATTTATCGGTAACGGGGTATTGGTAATGAAAATTAGAGTGTTTACTTTTTGCTGTTTAAGCTTACTTGCAGGATGTGCTGCTCAGCCTAATACCTCTTTGTATCAGCAGCTAGGCGAACAAGCTGGGCTTGAAAAGTTAACTGACAGTTTTATTGTTCAAATAGGCAATGACAAACAGGTGTTTCATTACTTTGAACACAGTAATATTAGCCATTTTCGACAAGGGTTTATTAGCCACTTATGTTCGCTGGTGGACGGCTCTTGTGAATACAAAGGCGACTCGATGGTTGCGATTCATACGGGTATGAACATAAATGAAAAAGACTTTAACCACGTTGTCGATTTATTAATAAATGCAATGAACGAGCAAAATATCTCACATACAGTGCAAAATAAAATTTTAGCTAAAATGGCGCCACTGCGTGGCGAAATTATTAAGATTTAATACTTTATAATCAAACGGATACATATAAAAACATGCTTGAGTATTACTCACCTGTAATCTTAGCAAGATCTGCCGTTTTATATCGTCTTTGCATATGAATACTCGATCTATGAATTAAATTTCTGATAAATGTACTGCGGTTGGAATGAGAGCCTGCATTAGCGCTTGTTATTTCACTAATAAAGCTTCGATCTTCGGCAACAGGGTAGGGTTTTATGCCAATCATATTTAGGCCTACTTCAGTGTGAAACTGCATATCGACATCCACCGGTCTAAAAAACGGTTTTCTTTGCAGTAGTTTTTTAGCGCCGCTTAGTGAAATGATGTAGCCTTGAGTGCCGTTTGGTGCTTTTTTATAGTTGCCAACTGTTAGGCTGTTTTCTAATAACGTACTGTCAATAAATGGAAAGTTTCGATTATCAGATAGCTTGATTAAATCCCAGTTTTTTAATTTAAGCGCCGCATCAACAACATCTTTAAGTGAAGCTTCAATGAAAAGGTCATCCTCTAATACAACACAATAAGCGATATTTTCATCGACCATTTTTTGCCAAAGGCGCATATGGCTTACATAGCAACCAATTTCACCTGCAGATAGGTTGCGATTGTAACGTTTTTTATTTTTTTTCGGGCAATACCACTTGAGGATTTCTTGTTCACTAAGGTTTTTGCCAATGGTCGCTTCAAAACGTTCAGCATTTAAGTGTAGACTGGTAAGTCGCTTTAGGGTTGTTTCCCAACGGTCTTCGCAGCCTTGCATATTGATAATGTAAAAAGGGATTGGCATAATTTTATTTTATTTAGAAACCTCAAAGCAGCTATTTTAGCATTATTATAATTTGTAACCAGTCTAAATTCTGTTTATAAACAGGCTGTAATAATATATAGCTATTTCATTTCCTTAAATTTGGCAAGATGATGAAAAATATAGTCAGTGCAAAATGGTTACATGCGCGTTTAGAGCAAACTAACTTAGTTATTTTTGATGCAGGTATGCTACGCCCCTCAGCTGCAGGGGAGTATTCGCCAGTTGCTATGCTACCTAAAGCACAACGATTTGATATCAAAAAAGAACTCGCAGATACCTCAAACCCATTACCCAATACCTTGTGTAGTGCAGAGCAATTTACTCAGGTGATGCAAAAAGCAGGAGTGAATCACGATTCACTCGTGGTGATTTATGAAGATGCAGGGTTATTCAGTGCAGCTAGAGCCTGGTGGATGTTTAAAGCCATGGGATTTAGTAACGTTAAAGTGCTCAGTGGCGGTTTAGCCAAGTGGCTTGAACTTGGGCTTGTGGTTGAGTCAAATTATATACAAGCATCACTAAAAGGCGACTTTATTGCTCATTACCAACCTGGTTACTTTATTGATAAAAAGCAGGTACTAAGTGCTACTGAGGATGCCAATACGGTCATTTTAGATGCGCGTGCTTATGAGCGCTTTACGGGTAAAAATAAAGAGCCAAGAGCGGGTATGCGCAGCGGCCATATTATTAATAGCTACTCGCTACCTTTAAGTAGTTTATTAGAAAATGGCGAGGCAAAATCACTCGACTTTATACAAACACAGTTTAGTGAATTAGTCGGTAATGCAACCCAGATACAGTTTAGCTGCGGTTCGGGTGTTACTGCCTGTGCGCTTGCACTGTTCGCTGATGAATGCGGATATAATAATTTAAGTGTTTACGACGGATCGTGGAGTGAGTGGGGCGCTGATAGCTCACTGCCTATTGCTGTGGGTGGCTAATTTTACTATAGGGACAATTTTTACACCCGTTTTTGCAGCAAGTACCACGTTTTAAAAAATACCACTTACTAAACACCATGTAATTATTCTGCATGGTGTAATCTAACCCTTCAATTAAATTATCATGGCTTCTAAATTGTTTAGCAAAAGCGATTTGAGCTTTTATTGGTTGAGTGTATATAGTCTCTAAATAGCTATTTATTTTAGCAAGAGTACATAAGCGGCATAAGCAGCTGGTTGCTGTATCATCGAGTGGTAAAATAGCAGGTAACTGATAACACCAACATGCGGTTATATCATTAACATTACAGTTAAGCGTTGTATTACATTGGCTGCAGTTTATCTGGGTCATTTTAGGTCTTATTAACAGTAGAGCAGCAAGAATAACAAACATTATGAATATACAAAAAGCATTGGCTGAATTTATTACATTTGGCGAGCAAAGAGATAGTGCCATTAGTGTGATTGTTTCAACCGCAGCAAGCAATAAAACCTACCTGTACACACTCACTAAGCCTGTACTAATTAATGTACTTACGCGTTGTTTCAATAAAGAAATTGATATTGACGATTTACAGCTGTGGGCAAATGTTATTGAGTCGCGAGATGACATAAATTGCGCTGAGCATGAAGGTGTTATTTACGCGCTAAGTAATAGCGAGCAAATGGGCGAGTTGACTCATCAAAAGCTCGCACAGTTGTTAAAGCTGTTACAACAGTAGCAGGTGGTTATCAGAAAGTATGAAAGGTTTTAAGCAACAGTTTTCAGATGTTAGTAACCACTACTGGGCTAATCTCTAGCTGACACCTGAAACCTAAAACCTGTTCTTAAAGTTTACTTATGATAGCTCAAGCAAGTTTCTACTTCGTCCTTAGAGCCTAAAATAACCGCAACTCGCTGATGGATAGCATCAGGCTGAATATCCATAATACGCTCAGTGCCTGTTGAAGCAATACCACCTGCTTGCTCTACTAGCATTGCCATTGGATTTGCTTCATACAGTAAACGCAGTTTATTAGGTTTATTAGGATCTTTAGTGTCAGTTGGGTAAGTAAATAAACCACCACGGCTAAGTACACGATGAACATCGCCAACCATTGCAGCAATCCAACGCATATTGAAGTTTTGAGCGCGAGGGCCTGTATCTCCGGCAAGTAAGTCATTAATGTAGTTTTGCATCGCTGGTTCCCAGTGGCGCTGGTTAGAGGCGTTAATTGCAAATTCATTAGTTTTAGCAGGAATAGCGGCAAAATCTTGAGTAAGCAAAAAGCTACCTTGGGTTTTATCTAAGGTAAACATGCGTGTACCTTTACCCGTTGTTAGCGCAAGCATAGTTGATGGGCCATACAGTACGTAACCTGCAGCCACTTGTTGATGCCCAGGTTGCATAAAAATCTTTTCATCAGCAGCATCTGAGCCCACAGGTGCTTTCATAATAGAAAAAATAGTACCTACAAGTGAGTTAATATCGGTATTTGACGAGCCATCAAGTGGATCAAATGCAACAATGTACTCGGCATCTGGGTTACCGGCAACAGTATAATCTTCTTCTTCAGAGGCAATCGCTTTAACTGTGCCTGACTCCAGCAATATATCTTTTAATAACTGATTAGACAGTACATCGAGTTTCTTTTGTGTTTCGCCTTGAATATTTTCATCGAGGGTTGAGCCTAATACGCCCGATAATTCACCTTGACCGACGCGAAATGAAATTTCTTTACATGCCGCTAAAATAGTACGAATTAACGACAAAAGTTCTCTTGAACAGCCATCTTCTAGTAATACTGGTGGGAGTCTACGCATTCTTTTTTCCTGATAACGTGTTAAAACTAATCATAATGTGAGAGAGATTAGTTTAGAGCGCTGAAATTCGTCTTAAATAACTGTATTGTATAAATAACCCCCTATAATGGGGTACCTACATCGCATTTAAAACGCTAATAACAAAGATAAGATTATGCAAAAAATATCACGATTAAGTTACATACTCTTTACTGTGCTGCTCTGTATGATAACTCAAGCGCACGCAGCAATTAAGTCTATTGACGAATTTACTGAAAAAATGAACCATTTCCCTGGTTATTTTTCTTTCTTTTACGATACCCAAAACGGCAATGTGTATTTAAAAGTTGATAAACTTGAGCAACAATTTTTACTACAGCATAGCTTGCCTTATGGCGTTGGCTCTAACGACATAGGTTTAGATAGAGGCCAATTAGGCGGTACCTATTTGGTACAGTTTGAGCGCTTTGGCAACAAGGTGATGTTACGTGCCGTAAATACTTACTACCGTGCAAACACGAGTAATATAGCAGAGCAGCAAAGCGTTAAAGAAGCGTTTGCATCCAGCATTTTGGCGGGTTTTAAAGTTGTCGCTCAAGATGACAATGCTGCATTAATAGATTACACCCCTTATTTACTGAGTGACGTACATGGCGTAAGCCGTACTTTAGCTGCGCGCAAGCAAGGGCAGTTTAGCCTTGATGAGTCACGCAGTGCGGTATTTATGAATCGCTCAAAAGCATTTTTGAAAAATACTGAACTTGAAGCCATTCTCACCTTTAAAGGGTCTAAACCAGGTAAATACGTTCGCCAAGTGAGTGCTGATCCTTACGCTTTGAGTGTGCACATGCACCATTCACTTATTCAACTGCCTGATGATAATTACACGCCACGAAAATTTAGCCCGCAATCGGGTTATTGGAGTGTGGAGCATAAAAATTATGCAGCAGGGCTCGATGAGTCTATGTACGTGCGTTACATTCCGCGTCATCGTTTAGCAAAAAAAGATCCAAGCCTAGCAGTTAGTGAGCCAGTAGAGCCTATTGTTTATTACTTAGATCCAGGGGTACCTGAACCAGTAAAAACGGCTTTATTAGAAGGCGGGCAATGGTGGAATGACGCCTTTAATGCAGCAGGCTATAAAAATGCCTTTAAAGTTAAAGTGCTACCAAGTAATGCAGATCCTATGGATGTGCGCTACAACGTTATTCAATGGGTGCATCGTGCAACCCGAGGTTGGTCTTATGGCAGTTCAATTATAGACCCACGTACAGGTGAAATTATTAAAGGCCATGTGACACTAGGGTCGCTGCGAGTGCGTCAAGATATCCTTATTGCTGAATCACTCGCTGCGCCTTATTTAAAAGGCAATGAAGTGGCAGGTACTTTACATGCAATGGCACTTGATCGTATTCGTCAGCTCAGTGCTCATGAAATTGGTCATACACTGGGTATTGCGCACAACTTTGCTGCGTCAGTAAATAATCGAGCTTCGGTGATGGATTATCCGCATCCGTTATTGAGCTTTGCAGATAATGGTCAGTTAGACGTATCTGATGGTTATGCTAAAGGTATGGGCGCATGGGATACGCAAGTGATCAAATATGGCTACAATGACTTTACCGGCAAAGATGAAAGCGAAGCACTCGCTGCTATTTTACAGCAAAATAAATCGCTAGGTTTGGCGTTTATTTCTGACAGTGATGCCCGTGCCAAAGGTGGAGCGCACCCTACAGCGCATCTTTGGGATAATGGCAGTAATCCAAGTGAAGAATTACTTAGAGTACTTGATGTGCGCAAGCAGGCGCTCGGGCAGTTTGGTATTAACAATATAAAAACTGGGGTTGCACTGTCGCAGTTAGAAGAAAAGCTAGTGCCACTTTACTTGTTCCACCGTTATCAAGTTGAAGCGGTTGCAAAGCTTATTGCGGGCGTTGATTATGACTATGAAATTCGTAGTGATGCACCCGTTAAAGGCGCCCAAGTTGTAGCTAAAGAGGCTCAGCAACAAGCCGTTAATGCTATTTTAGCCACCCTAAAAGCAACTAATCTAACGCTGCCAGAGTCGATACTTTCCTTAATCGTACCTAAAGCGTATGGCGAGTCTAAATCACGAGAAAGTATAGTGGGTCGTACCGGCTTAACTATGGATGCACTTGCATTGCCTGAAGTGGCCGCGCAGCATAGCTTATCGCTATTACTTAATGCTCAACGATTAAATCGATTAGCACAGCAGCAAGCACGTGATAACCGCTTTTATAGCCTAGATGAGCTACTTAAACAGTTAAATAAGCAAGTGTTTAATGTATCAGCACCTGCCACCATGACAGGAAAAGTAACACAACGAGTACAGTACCTAACGGCAAAAGCCATGGCTGATCTTGTGGCTAACGACGGTTTAAGCCCTGAAGTGCAAGCGCAACTGCATTTCTATTTAAGCAAACTTGCTGATGAGTTTAATCAGCACTCTTTGCTAGGCCACCCTGAAGTGGGTGACAGCGCATTTAAAAACTATTTATCGTCGCAAATTAATCAGTTTTTAACAACAGGCCAGTGGCCTGATAATTTTAAAGCCCTGCCAATACCACCAGGCTCACCTATTTAATAGTACAAGCCAGAGGATAAAGGCGCTGTGTAAACGTTACGTTTCATGGTGCCTTGTTTTTAGGGTGTTACTTTTGCTTGCATAAAGTTGGTTTTTTGTTAATCTAGCCACCCCCTATTTTAGTCTTTTTGAGGTGTTTATGGCGTTTTTATCTCGTTCGATATTGGCGTTATCAATGGCACTTTTAAGCTCCAATGCAATCGCACAAAAACAATGTGATGTTGAACTTCGTCATGGTTTAATTATTACCGATGATGTGATCCGTATTGTTGATAAAGGCCAAACAAGGGTGCAAATTAACAATAATAATCAATTGTTTATTCGAGGCTACTGGGTCGATTTAAGCACCGACGAAAGCAAAGTGCTAGAACAATTTAGCAATGGTATTCGTCAAACAGTTCCTGAGTTGGTCGATTTAGCGACCGATGGCGTTAACCTAGGACTCAGTGCTATTGAGCATGTTGTTGAGGGCATGTCAGATAAAGAACCCGAAGTGCTAAAAACGCAATTACAATATGTAGAACGCGCACTTATGGATAAGTTTAAACGTGGCGACGATTTCTTTTTTATAGCGCCTCAATCGCTTTCCCAAATTGATGATTTTTTTACTAAAGAAATTAGTCAAAAAATACACTCCGCAGTACATGGCTCTTTGGGTGCTATTTTAATGTCGCTTGGGGATGCGTTTAAATCTCGAGAAGGCAATATAGAAGACCGTATGAACGACATGGGGCAACGCATGGATATCATCACCAAAGAAATCGATAAGTCGTTACAGAAAAAAGCCCATCAATTAGAACTTAAAGCCTCTGAATATTGTGAATGTTTAAACTCTCTAGATATTACTGAGTCTCGGCTGCAAGCGATTGTACCTGGGATGACAGACTTTGATTTAGTTCAGATTAAATCGTAAGAACAGAGATTAGGCAGGATTATAGAAGGCAACGAGCAGCGAGCCTAGAGCGGCAGATGAACAGCCCGAACCTCGCCCGAAACCATTTCCTAACACCTAAACAACCTCACAGTTTTATCTCTGCGGCAGTTAATGGGCGGTATTCACCTGCAGCCAAATCTTCACCTAACTTTATACCCGCAATTTGTTCACGATGCAGTTCAACTACTTTGTTATCTACCGCTGCTAGCATGCGTTTCACTTGATGGTACTTCCCCTCAGAAATAGACAAACGTAAACCGTAACTCCCTTCGCGTTCAGCAATAGCAGGGCGAGTTAAATCTTTTTCATTGTGTAACTGTACACCATCGCGTAGTTGCTGCAGTGCATCGTCGGTAATCGGCTCTTGGGTTTCGACTAGGTAGGTTTTAAACTTATTCTTTTTCGGCGAGGTAATTTTATGTGACCACTCGCCATCATTAGTAATAAGCACTAGGCCTGTGGTGTCTATGTCTAAACGCCCGGCAATGTGAAAGTCGGCCATATTTGGCTCATCAAGCAAATCAAATACGGTTTTGTGTAACTCATCTGAATTAGCGCATACATAACCTACCGGCTTATTGAGCATAAAGTAGCGTTTACCTAAAAACACTAATGGCTGATCATGAAATAACACGTCATCTTGTTGAGTAACTTGAAAGTCGAATGCCGTTATCACCTCGCCATTAACGCAAGCCACTTGGCTTTTTATTGCTGCGCGGGCTTTTGAGCGTGGTAACTCTGCTAAATGGCTAATAAATTTATCTAAACGGCAAGGAAATTTCATGTTGT
Source organism: Pseudoalteromonas sp. 3J6 (assembly GCF_903995135.1). Lineage (GTDB taxonomy): Bacteria > Pseudomonadota > Gammaproteobacteria > Enterobacterales > Alteromonadaceae > Pseudoalteromonas. The sequence continues at coordinate 1,328,753 of NZ_LR877185.1, forward strand.
TCACATTTTTAGTCGGCTACAATGGCCGCGAGTATAGCGGATAGTGAAATACCATGACAGAGCCCAGCACAGAAATTTTAAGCCTGTACCATAGCAAGGTTTCATCAGGAGAGCTTGATTTCGATGCGGCGCAGCACCTAGCTGTGAGTGCGCTACAGTCTTTAAGTGAGCAATTAAATCAGTCTGCAAGCTGGTGGCAAAAAGCACCTTCAATAAGGGGAATATATTTATATGGCCCGGTTGGTCGAGGTAAATCTATGTTGATGGACTTATTTTATGAAAGCTTACCCACAGAGAAAAAGCAGCGCCTGCACTTTCATCATTTTATCGAAAAAGTTCATGCTCAATTGGCCAAGTTACAAGGAGATAAAAATCCGCTGCAAATAATTGCTAAACAGTGGGCCAAAAAGATAAAAGTGCTGTGCTTTGATGAGTTTTTTGTTAGTGATATTGGTGACGCCATGATCATGGCTCGGTTATTTAACGCTTTATTTGAACAAGGCGTTGTGCTAGTAGCAACCTCTAACGCAAAACCGGAGCAACTTTATTACAACGGTCTGCAACGCGCGCGATTTTTACCAACTATCGATTTAATAAATGAACATTGTCGTGTAATTAACGTAGCGGGGGAGGAAGATCACCGCTTTAGATACGGCAGAAGTAGTCGTCATTATTTTATTAACTTGCCCGATGCTGAATTTGAGGCTGGGTTTTTATCCGCACATTCTCAAGTAATGCATGATAGTACAATGACAGTGCATGGCCGAGCTCTGTCCTATTTATTAAAAACTGACGATGCTTTACTGATTGATTTTATGGCATTGTGCTCAGGCCCTCGTAGCGCCAATGACTATATATTTTTAGCAGAACAGTTTTCGGTAGTATACATCGCGAATGTGCCAATAATGGGAAAAGAGGCAACTGGTAAAGTTATTGTACATGGTATAGAAGACAGTTATCAGCGCGAAAAGCAGCAGTTAGATGAGCACACTTTCGATGATGAAGCTCGGCGCTTTATTGCCTTAGTCGATGAGTTTTACGATTGCCACAAATTACTGGTAATTAATGCCCAGGCCGACATAAACGAGTTATACCAAGGTAAAAAGTTAAGTTTTGAATATGCGCGAACCCAGTCACGGATTGTAGAAATGCAAAATTGGTAAGTACAACATTAAAACACCGCATTTAATTTAAATGCGGTGTTTTAATTTTAAGCTGATAACTTAAAGAAGCCTTTATGACTTATATCCATTTGGATTATTTGATTGCCAGCGCCAAGTATCTTGCATCATGACATCAATACCGCGCTCGGCTTGCCAGCCTAGTTCACTAAGCGCTTTTTCTGGCGCAGCATAACAGGATGCAATATCACCAGGGCGACGAGGTGACACCGCATAAGGGATAGCTTGGTCGCTAGCCTTAATAAACGCATTGACCATTTGTAATACTGAATAGCCGTTACCGGTACCAAGGTTATAAATAAGTGCGCCGGTTTCTGCGGCTATTTTATCAAGCGCTTTTAAATGCCCTAAGGCTAAATCTACAACGTGAATGTAATCGCGTACGCCAGTACCATCTACCGTGTCGTAATCATCGCCAAATATAGCGAGCTGCTTTAATTTACCAACCGCAACTTGTGAAATGAAAGGCAGTAAATTATTAGGAATGCCATTAGGATCTTCACCAATTAAACCTGACTCATGGGCACCAACAGGATTAAAGTAGCGCAAAATAGCAAACGCAAAGCGCTCATCTGATTTAGCGATATCTTGCAGCATCATTTCAACCATTAGTTTAGACGTACCATATGGGTTGGTTGTACCGCCAACGGGGAAATCTTCGCGTATTGGTAAGCTTGCAGGGTCACCATAAACTGTTGCAGATGAGCTAAATACCAGTTTAAACACACCCGCGTCACGCATAGCATCAACTAGTGTTAATGTGCCTTGTACGTTATTTTGATAATACGCGATTGGTTTTGCTACCGACTCACCAACCGCTTTTAAACCTGCAAAATGAATTACACTATCAATGTTATGTTTTGCAAATACTGAGTCTAAAAAGGATTTATCTAAAATATCACCTTGATAAAAAGTAATTGCTTTACCGGTTATTTTTTTCACTCTCTCAAGTGATTCTTCAGAGGAGTTACTTAAGTTATCGATAACGATAACGTCGCTGCCTTGCTGTAAAAGTTCTAAAACGGTGTGTGAGCCAATATAGCCTGCGCCACCGGTTACTAAAATTGCCATGAATGCTCCTTGGAAACCTCTGTTCAATTACCCTAATTTCACCATAAATAATGAGTTTTTACATGTATTATTTTATTTGCTTTGTAATAGTATGATCGTAAACCGTACTTTCGATTACATTTTGTGCAATTTTAATAACACCTCAGCGTAAAGATTAAGTTATAGTTCATATGTAATTGCTAAAGTGATGTATAGCGATTTGTAAAATATTCAATTGATCACAATGATCAAAATACTCGTTGGAGAAACGTATGAACTTAGTTAAAAAAATAGCAATGTTGATGTGTATTGCACTACCGAGTGTTGTTTGCGCGGGTGAGGCTCAAGTGAAATGGCATGACTTTAATGATTATCGCGATGTACGCCCATCCAACCAAACTAAAGGCTCATACCATAAGCAAATAGCCAAAAGTATTGATGAACACTTTGCAAAGCTCAGCGAGCAACTTCCTAAAAACTACAGTTTAAACATTGAAGTAACCGATTTAGATTTAGCCGGAGACGTACGCTATGGCGGTGTTAACGAAATCCGAGTGGTTAAACCTATTCACTTTCCACGCATTGAATTTAATTATGTGCTTAGTGATGAAAGTGGCGTTGTCGCACAAGAAGATAACGTAAGCTTAAAAGATATGGGTTTTATGGATAAAATCAAAATGGGTCGAGATGAAGCATTTTACTACGAAAAACGCTTATTAACAGAGTGGTTTGGTGAACAAATTTTACCGCGTATCAAGTAAGCTAAAGCTAATAATGCAAAGCATCTACTTTGGTAGACGCTTTGCAAAGCAGTTGCTCATTTTTATTTAAAGGTCGCTAACAAGGTTAGTAAGTTTTGTAGTTTAATAACTGCTTGTTTTAGCTTTTCTTCGTCTAAACCGTCGCTTGATAAGCTTTCTACATCAGCGGCAACGTCTAAAACGTACGGCTTAAAGCGTTTAGCTTCAAAGCTAAATCCAGCGTCCTCGGCAAATAAGGCTTTAAATTTTCCGTGGCCTTGCTGTTGTAACTCATCGAGTTTTTTATCAGCATCAAGCGCCTGACGGTAAACAATTTTTAAGTTGGCGTTGAGTTGTTCAATTATAGAATCCATGGTTTTCCTAAAGCTTAGTGCAATGTTGCCGATAAATACTTAAGTGGGTTGGTAAAGTAATTTACCAATTCAGCGACTATAATACGTGTATTACATTTAAATGTCAGGTGTGAGTTATGAATATATCAGGTGGAAATCTACCTACAATCCCTGGTGCAGGCCAAGGCGCAGAGGTTTTAACTGCTGCTTTATCTAAAAAGCAACAGCAAGCTGACGGCGCCGCTGCACTTGCGCTTATTGAAGGTGCTACACAATCCTCAAGTGCACAAACACCGGCTAAGTCGGTTACTGCAACACTTGGGAATAATGTAAACGTTTATGTTTAAACCAATTTGAGGTCGATAGGGGTTTTACTTTTTTGGCCTCCTATTTCTCTAACTAGTTTAGGCACTAAAAATCCTGGCAGGGTCTCTAAAAGCTCTGCCATTATTTTTACGGCTTGTGCCTCATCTATATCAAAATGACTTGCGCCTTCTACTTTATCTAGTAAGTGTAAGTAATAAGGCAATACATTTGCATCAAACAACGCTTCACTTAAGTTTATTTGCGCATCAACTGTATCGTTCACGTCTTTTAAAATAACCGCCTGATTTAATAGCAGTACATTGGCTTGTTTTAGCATGTTCATGGCGTTTTTAAAGTCACTATCTATTTCGTTAGCATGGTTAATATGATTCACGAATATAATTTTTAGTGGTGACTTTGCTAATCTTTCACATAATTGTTCAGTAATGCGTGCAGGGATCACAACGGGTAAGCGGCTGTGTATGCGCATCCGTTTTATTTGTGGTATTTGCTCAAGCTCATCTAAAAACCAACTAATAGCATCGTCTTTGGCCATTAGTGGATCGCCACCACTTAAAATCACTTCGTTAATATTTTTATCAGCTTTTATATAGCTCAATGCATCAATAAGGCTGCGTTTATTTAACTGGTTTTCTTGATAAGGAAAATGGCGTCTAAAGCAGTAGCGGCAATTTACCGCACAACCAGTTTTAAACATGACTAAAACACGCGACTTATATTTATGTAACAGACCTGGTTGATTGTTATCTTGCTCAAGTAGCGGATCTTTATTAAACCCTGATTTAGTTAAAAACTCTTGATGGCGAGGCATAACTTGCAGCAATAAAGGATCATTTGCATCGCCGTGACGAATTTTTTTTATAAAAGGCAATGGCACACGAACAGGAAACAAGCTACGAGCTTTTATGTCGTTTTCATGGACTTGGCTCGATAAACCAACCATTTCTAACAACACTTTTGGGCAGGTAACTACATTTGCTAATTCTTTTTGCCAGTTTTTATGCAAATTTGCTTCATTTCTTTGTATCATTGGCACGTAGATTACTCGAAAAATATAAATAGAGGAAACGATGGCGAATTATAGCACCAACGAGTTCAAGGGCGGCCTAAAAATTATGATGGACGGCGAACCTTGCAGTATCTTAGAAAATGAAATGGTAAAACCGGGTAAAGGCCAAGCGTTTAACCGTGTTCGTATCCGTAAGCTTATCTCTGGCAAGGTACTTGAAAAAACCTTTAAATCGGGTGAATCGGTTGAAGGTGCTGATGTAATGGATACCGATTTAGCGTACCTATACACAGACGGTGAATTTTGGCATTTCATGAACAATGAAACATTTGAACAAATCGCTGCTGACGAAAAAGCACTGGGCGATGCTGGCAAATGGTTAGTTGAAAACGATGTATGTACTATTACATTATGGAACGGCAGCCCAATTGCTGTAACTCCACCAAACTTTGTTGAGCTTGAGATCACTGAAACTGATCCGGGCCTTAAAGGTGATACAGCGGGCACGGGTGGTAAACCAGCAACGCTTAGCACAGGTGCTGTAGTGCGTGTTCCATTATTCGTACAAATTGGCGAAGTAATTAAAGTAGACACTCGTAATGGTGAATACGTGAGCCGTGTTAAGTAAGCAGTAACGCGTCTTATTAATTAAATCCCAGCTTAAGCTGGGATTTTTTTTGGAGAAAATATGTCAGCAGATCTTTGGAAGCCGAGTGCCAGCATAGAAATACTTAAGCAACGCGCAGCAATTATGCGCAGCATTCGGGAATTCTTTTATGAGCGTAATGTAATGGAAGTCGAAACACCGAGTTTAAGTGGTGCCAGTGTAACCGATGTACATTTAGCCAGCTTTAATACTACATTTGTAGGCCCAGGCCATGCTGCTGGGCTTCCCCTGTTTTTGCAAACATCTCCAGAGTTTGCGATGAAACGCTTGTTAGCAGCCGGCTCAGGCGCTATTTTTCAGCTTTGTAAGGCATTTAGAAATGAAGAAGCGGGTAGTCATCATAATCCTGAATTTACTATGCTTGAATGGTATCGGCCTGGGTTTGACGAATTTGCTTTAATGGACGAAATAGATCAGCTGATGCAGCTCATTCTTGGGGTTGATCCTGCAGAGCGGATTACTTACCAACAGGCGTTTGAACGCGCGCTAGGGCTCGATCCATTAACTGCCTCTATCACGCAGTTACAACAACTCGCATGCGATCATGGCTTTGCTGATATTGCTAAAAACGAGACTCATAAAGATACCTTGCTGCAATTATTATTTTGTATGAAAGTAGAGCCAACAATAGGACAAGATAAGCCATGCTTTGTGTATCACTTTCCGGCATCACAAGCGGCACTGGCACAAATTTGTGAACACGATGAGCGAGTAGCAGGGCGCTTTGAGTTGTATTATAAAAATATGGAACTGGCTAACGGCTTTAATGAGCTCACTAATGCTAAAGAACAAGCAAAAAGGTTTAACGAAGACAACACCTATCGTGCTGCTAACAGCTTAAAGCAAGTTCCTATGGATACGCGTTTAATTGCGGCATTGGAACATGGTTTAGAGCAATGTGCGGGGGTTGCATTAGGGATTGATAGACTCGTGATGCTAGCAACCAATAAACAAAAAATAAAAGAAGTGATTGCGTTTGATGTGGCAAGAGCTTAAAGCAGCTAATAGCTTTTAGCGGTCAGCTATCAGATAAAAAAACACCGCGTTTGCATTAAGCGCGGTGTTTTCTATTCTCGAACTGACAACTGGTTCGCTGTATTACAGATTAAGTGTAAACGTAACGCCGGCTACACGTGGCTCACCTAGTTGAATATAAGTTTGGCTTGTATAGCCATCTAACGGATTGTTACCAAATTCAAAACCGCGAGTTGGAACGGTTTCATCAAACACATTACGTGCCCATGCACGAACTGCCCAGCTTTCAGCCTCGTAACCAAGGCTTGCATTCACTAAGTTTGTATTTGGAGCCTGTGCATTATGGCTGTCTGAGAAGTAATAATCATCTTTACCTTCAACACCTAACATAGCATATAGCTCATCAGTAACATTGTAGCGTGCACTAAATGCGTATTGATATTTAGGCGCTTGTGCTTGTTCGCGGCCATCTTGGTTTAAGCCCGATTTAGTCACAAAGTCGTTTATTTTCGTATCTAAATAGCCAGCACTACCACTAATGAGTAAATTATCAGTAAGTAAGTAGCTACCTTCAATTTCAAGGCCGTAGTTGCTGCCAGAGCTGGCATTGGCGACATAACCGGTAAATTGTTGATCTGATACTTGCCACGACTTTAATTGAATATTATCGCGGTGCATATAAAAAGCAGCTAAACGCAGAGTAAACTTGTCATCTAGCGATGAGCCTTTAACACCAAACTCACCACTCCATAAGTACTCTGGATCAAAGCTGGTATGCTGTTTGAAAAAATCAGCATCTAGGCTTAAACCTTCATCTTTTGCTTTTGCTAGCGCTTCTGAATTAATACCACCGGCTTTGTAACCGCGGGTGATACTGGTATAAATCATAGTGCGGTCAATAACTTGGTATTCAAGTGCAATTTTACCACCGAGCATAATATCATCAGTTTCTTCAATAAAGCCGTTACTATCGGTGTAATCACCTTGATATTGCTCAACTCGTAAACCAGTAATAAGCGTAGTTTTTGGGCCTATTGATGTGGCTAATTGGCCATAAGCTGCAATGTTATTAGTTTCATAGGTTGAAGCAAACGGATTGGCTAACCACGTATATTGACGCTCTAAATCCACATCACGGTTTTGATAGTAAATACCCGCAACCCAGTTACCTGCTTTACCAGTAAATTTCAGGTCGAGCGCTTGATCATCACGATCGCGGCTATAAATATCTGTTGAACTATAACCATAAGGATGTAAACCGGCGGCACATAATTGCGGCTTATTAGTATCGTTACACACCCAGTCTTCATCAAAGCTATAAAAAAGTTCTGTATCAATAGCTGAAAGGTTTAAGCTCACATCAAAGGCATCAAAACCAGTGTAAGTATTATTCAGGCCAATAGCATAACTTTGTTGATTATCTTCGCCTGGTTGATCAGCAAGGCTGTTGCGAGAATTATCAAGAGTAAATGCATCGTAACCGTTGTTAATATCAATATAATGCAGGTTAAGTTCTGAATTTAAATGAGCTGTAAGCTGGCTGTTTAATTTAAAGCGTGCAACTTGCTCATCTTGATCTTGAGTGGGTTTATCTAAATAAATATTATCGACGTAGCCGTCAGACTTTCTGCGAAAGTAGCTAACGCGGGCACTGGTGTCATCTGTTAAACCTGTACTAGCAGCAAGGCCTGCTTCGTGGCTGTTATAAGTGCCGGCACCTAAATGTAACTTTAAGCTAGGGTCGCTGGTTGCACTAGCTGATTGCATTTGGATCATGCCCGCCATACCATCTGCACCAAAACGTGTACCTTGAGGACCGCGGTAAATTTCTACTTGGTCAATATCAAACAATAATGAACTACCACCTAAGCCTGAATAATTAATACCGTCAATTACTAAGCCCACAGATGGATTTATCGGGTCAACAAACTGCGAGCGTAAACCAACACCGCGAATTTGAATATAACGACCGCGAGACGCACCAGCAGCAAAGTTTACATTGGCTGCACTGGCTAACATTTCGTCTAAATATGTTGCACCACGTTGATTCATTTCATTTTCAGAAAATAAGCTGGCACTGGCGCTTAATGTTTGAATGCTTTCTTGCTGAAAGTCACCGGTAACAATGATTTTCTCTAGTTCGGTGTCATCTGCGTTAGCATATATAGGTGCTGCGAACAGGGGTAATAACGTGGCTGTAATTAAAGACAAACGTAGGTTCATTAGGTTACTTAACTCCATTTTAGGGACTCGTATGGTAGCAATTATTTCAACACTTGTGCTATAAACGCGACAATTATACGTTAAATAATTGGGATTACTAATATGGCCTTTAAAGTAGACTTTAAGGTGCGCGACTACGAATGTGACTTACAAGGTATTGTAAATAACAGTGTTTATTTTAATTATCTTGAGCACGCTCGCCACGAGTTTTTATACGCACACGGCGTTGATTTTGCACAGCTTGCAAAAGATAAAATTAACTTAGTGGTGATGCGCAGTGAAATGGATTACAAACATTCCCTATTGCCTGGAGATGAGTTTTATGTGGCGGTAGAGCCTGTGCGTATTAGTCGTCTTAAGTTTGCATTTAAACAAACGGTAGTGCGCAAACAAGATGAAAAAGTGATGCTCAATGCCTTAGTTATTGGTACATCAGTTAATGAAAGAGGTCGTCCATTTTTACCACCACAGATAGATGACTTATTCCAAGCCGTTGCATAGTTTTAAATAGCATGAATTTTAAACAAAAATTTACATTTAAAATATGCATTTTTAACGGATAAACCTGACAAATATTGATACTATTACATTAATTAGACACTAAGTTTGTAATAACATGAAATTAGCAGCAATACCGATGCTTATAATCGGTTTATGTGTTGGTTGCGCATCAACAGGGACAGTTACCACTGAGCAGCTAAAATATACACAATGGCAATTATCAAAGGTTGATGATTTGGCCATTCCCGCGTCCTTTAAAGCATCAATGAGCTTTATCGATGCGCTACAAATAAACGGCTTTACCGGATGTAATAAGTTCTTTGGTGAAGGCTCACTTGAAGACAGTAGCTTGAGCGTAAGCAAATTAGGTATGACACGTAAATCATGTGGCCCTGAACTGGATGAGTTTGAACAACAGTTTTTACAGGCTCTGCAGCAAGGTGCAGTGCTTAACATGCAAGACCAAACATTGGTAATGCAAGCTGAACAAAAATTTGTGTTTATCCCAAAATAATTTTTGAGTTTTGAAAAACAGCCCCTTGCAGGGAATTTTCAACTGGCGTACACTCGTCGCAGATTTGATCAAAACATTATCAAATCAACGAACAATTCAAATACTTGTCGGAGTGCCTAAGTTTTATTTAGGCTGAGATCGCGAAAGCGGGATCCGTGAACCTGATCAGGTTAATACCTGCGTAGGGAACAAGCTGCCTAACTAGGACGCTTGTGCGTCTTTTTTATGCGCACAAAAAAGCAACCTCCGTCTTAGGCCGCAAAGTCGCATAAAGCTACTTTACGATCTTTCTCTATTCCTCAGCGGAATATCTGACAAGACAACCCTTTAGCAATGAGGTAAGTCATGTCAAATACAACAAATAAAGCCACCCGTCGCGAAACTCGTGCGGCCGCATCAGATTATATTTATAACTTAACCGGTCAGCCGTTTCCAAGCTCCCATAAAGTATACGTTGCAGGTAGCCAGCAAGGCGTACGTGTGGGTATGCGTGAAATCACATTGAGCGATACTTTTATTGGTGGTGATGAACAAAACCCAGTGTATGAGTCAAATGCACCACTGCGTGTTTACGATACATCAGGCCCGTATACCGATCCTGAATTTAAATTGGATGTGCGCAAGGGACTTAATAAATACCGTGAACAATGGATTGAGAGCCGTAATGATACCGAAGTACTCGAGTCGGTAACCTCACAGTTTGCACAGCAGCGTATGGCTGATGATGGGCTAGATCATATTCGCTTTGAACACCTTCCAAAAATACGCCGTGCAAAAGCGGGTAAAAATGTCACCCAAATGCATTATGCTCGCCAAGGGATAGTCACCCCAGAAATGGAATATGTAGCGATACGTGAAAACATGGGGCGTGCGCAAATACGTGAAGAGTTACTAGCTGCGCAACATAAAGGAGAGTCGTTTGGCGCGAGTATCCCTGAGTTTATTACTCCTGAATTTGTGCGTGATGAAATTGCTCGTGGACGCGCTATTTTACCTAACAATATTAATCACCCAGAAACCGAGCCTATGATTGTTGGTCGTAACTTTTTAGTTAAAGTTAACGCCAATATAGGTAATTCATCAGTGGGTTCATCTATCGAAGAAGAAGTTGAAAAAATGGTGTGGTCAACCCGCTGGGGTGCCGACACCGTAATGGATTTATCAACAGGGCGTTACATTCACGAAACCCGTGAATGGCTGGTACGTAATTCGCCAGTCCCTATTGGTACTGTTCCAATTTACCAAGCACTTGAAAAAGTCAATGGCGTAGCAGAAGACCTAACCTGGGAAATATTTCGCGACACCCTGATTGAACAAGCAGAACAAGGCGTTGATTACTTTACTATTCATGCTGGCGTGCTGCTGCGTTATGTGCCAATGACAGCAAAACGCGTAACCGGTATTGTGTCACGTGGTGGTTCAATTATGGCTAAATGGTGTTTAGCGCACCACAAAGAAAACTTCTTATACACTCACTTTGAAGATATTTGTAAAATTTTAAAGCAATACGATGTGTGTTTTTCACTCGGTGATGGTTTGCGCCCGGGCTCAATTGCCGATGCGAACGACGAAGCACAATTTAGTGAACTGCGTACTTTAGGAGAGCTGACAAAAATTGCATGGAAGCACGATGTACAAGTGTTTATTGAAGGCCCTGGACACGTGCCTATGCATATGATCAAAGCCAATATGGATGAGCAGCTTAAACATTGCGATGAAGCGCCATTTTATACCTTAGGCCCACTGACCACAGATATTGCCCCTGGGTACGATCATATTACCTCAGGTATTGGTGCAGCGCAGATTGCTTGGTATGGCTGTGCGATGTTGTGTTACGTAACACCTAAAGAGCATTTAGGTTTGCCAAATAAAGAAGATGTAAAAGAAGGCCTTATTACTTACAAAATTGCCGCTCATGCGGCCGATTTAGCGAAAGGTCACCCAGGCGCACAAGAGCGAGATAACGCGCTATCAAAAGCGCGCTTTGAATTTAGGTGGCATGACCAATTTAATATTGGTTTAGACCCGGTTCGTGCCCGTGAATATCATGATGAAACACTGCCGCAAGAATCAGGCAAAGTTGCGCATTTTTGTTCTATGTGTGGCCCTAAATTTTGTTCCATGAAAATAACCCAAGAAGTACGCGACTACGCCAAAGATCTAGAAGCGCGCGGTATTGATCCTAATAACGTGGGTGATGCCATTGAAATCAAAATGGTTGATGTTGAGGCCGAGATGAAAGCCAAATCTGAAGAGTTTAAGCAAACAGGCTCAGAGATTTACCATAAAGCAATATAAAATAGGTTGCGGGTTGCGGGTTGCGGGTTGCGGGTTGCGAGCATCGAGTAGCGAAATGTTTATTTTAGCACCTTGTTGCTCGAAGCCAGAGACCCGCAGCTAAATGTAGGAGTGTTTATGTTTTATAACATTGCTGTGGTGGGTTTTGGTTTAGCAGGGCGGTTGGCCGCGCTTGAGTTAAGTAAGCAACATCGTGTTACCGTATTTGAAGCCGATGATGAACATACTCAGAACAGTGCCGGTAAAGTGGCAGCAGCGATGCTAGCCCCCCTAGCTGAGTCTGTTATGTGCGAACGTGAATTGGCTTTAATGGGAGTGGATTCTATTACTCGATGGCCTGCTATTTTAGAACAACTAAATAGCGAGGTATTTTTTCAACAGCAAGGTACCCTAGTGGTTGCTCATCCGCAGGATAAAGGCGACTTACAAAGCTTTGCACAGCGAATCAAACCGTTACTAAATTTTAGTGCTCAAGCAATTAATGCACAGCAAATTGAGCAACTAGAACCTGAACTGGCTGGTCGATTTAGCCAAGGCCTATTTTTGCCCGGTGAAGCACAAATAGATAACCAAGCCTTTTACAAAGCCAGTTTTAGGTTGCTAAATAAGCGCAAAGTAAAGTTTGTATTTAATCAGCGCGCCAGCATCTTTGATAACAAAGTGAATAATCGAGAGTTTGATTACATTATTGATTGTCGAGGGCTTGGAGCCAAACAAGATCAGCCCCTTCGAGGCGTGCGCGGGGAAGTGGCAAGACTCTATGCACCCGAGGTTAATTTATCTCGGCCAGTGAGGTTAATGCATCCGCGTTATCCTATTTATATAGCACCTAAGCCGAATCATGAATATGTGATTGGTGCCACCGAAATTGAGTCTCAAGATAGCGGGGCGGCAACGGTGCGTTCAACGTTGGAGTTACTTTCAGCCGCTTATACAGTGCACAGCGGTTTTGCCGAGGCTCGACTGTTAAATATTCAAACCGGGCTTCGACCTGCGTTTAGCGATAACTGCCCACAAGTTACACAATTAGGGCAGGTAATTAGTATTAATGGATTATACCGCCATGGCTACATGCTCGCGCCGAGTTTAGTTGCTGATGCTGTTGCCAGAATATAGTGAGGAATGATGGATATAATAATTAATGGTAAAGCGCTCACCCTAACAAGAAGCGAACTAAAACAGTGTTTAATTGAGTATGGTGCTAAAGCACCGTTTGCAGTAGCCATTAATGGCCAGTTTGTACCTCAAGAGCAACATGCTAACTACACACTTAATGATGGTGATTGCATTGATGTGTTATCTCCGATTCAAGGAGGGTAACCATTATGTTACCTCCCGATAATATCACTATTTATGGCGAGCAATTTTCAAGTAGATTACTGATTGGCTCTGCGCTTTACCCATCTCCCGCGACGATGACTAAAGCAATTAATGCTTCAGGAGCGGATATTGTTACTGTGTCTTTACGTCGCCAGCAAAACGCAGCTGCAGGAGATGATTTTTGGCAACTTATAAAGAATACAGGGCTTAAAGTTTTACCTAACACAGCAGGATGCCACAGTGTTAAAGAGGCCATTAATTTAGCTAAAATGTGTCGAGAAGTATTTGCTACCGATTGGATAAAGCTGGAATTAATTGGCGATGACTATAACTTACAGCCAGATCCTTTTGCTCTGCTTGAAGCCACTGAGATTTTAATTAAAGATGGGTTTAAAGTACTGCCTTACTGCACCGATGACTTAGTGCTTTGCCAACGTTTAGATGAATTAGGCTGCGAGGTGCTAATGCCATGGGGCGCGCCAATTGGTACCGGTAAGGGATTATTAAATAGTTATAACTTAAAGGCGATACGGGAGCGTTTACCTAACAGCACATTAATTGTTGATGCTGGGTTAGGTTTACCATCGCATGCCTGCCAAGCCTTAGAATTAGGGTATGATGCGGTATTATTAAATTCAGCCATAGCGGGTGCGGGTTGCCCTATTACCATGGGACTTGCATTTAAAGCAGCTGTTGAAGCAGGGCGCTTTGCTTATAACGCCAAAGCAATGCCAGAAAAAGACGTTGCGGCCCCATCAACCCCCACAATGGGTATGCCATTTTGGCATCAAACGTAAAAAATTAGGAAGTAGGTCATTATGAACAATGTAGTATGGACGATTGCGGGCTCAGACTCCGGCGGTGGCGCAGGTATTCAAGCTGATATTAAAGCAATGCAAAGCTTTGGTGTGCACGGTTGTACTGCGATTACCGCACTAACAGCACAAAATAGTTTAGGTGTTGAGGCGATTAATGCTGTCTCGACTGATGTGATTGAGTCGCAGTTATTGGCACTCGAAAAAGACATGAAAGCCAAAGTAATTAAAATTGGTATGTTAGCTAACGTGCAGCAAATTCAATTGATCAGTGAGCATATTAGCCATTACAAAGCGAAGTGGCCAACCCCGCCGGTGATTGTGTACGATCCTGTGGCTATTGCCTCAAGCGGTGACTTACTAACAGAAGAAGACACTGTAAGCGCGATTAAAGAATGCCTATTACCGCTGGTGGATGTAATTACCCCTAATACCCATGAAACACAGTTATTAACAGGTGTGTATTTAATTGGCCCCGCAGCAATTAAAGAAGCAGCAAGCAAACTAATGGCATGGGGTGCCAAAGCGGTGGTTATAAAAGGTGGGCATTGGGATTACCCAAGTGGTTACTGTATTGATTACTGCTCACAAGGTAATGAAGAGTACTGGTTGGGTAATGAAAAAATTCAGGTTCCGCACAATCATGGCACTGGCTGTAGTATGGCGTCTGTTATTGCTGCATGCCTTGCAAAGGACTATCCGTTAAAAGATGCGTTTATTTTAGCTAAAGCCTATATAAACCAAGGTTTAAAGCAATCAGTTCGCTATGGCGAGGGGATAGGGCCGGTTGCACAAACGTCGTTTCCGACTGACCTAGCGCATTATCCTCAAGTGATTGAAGCGGGTAGTTGGTTGGGTGATGAGCTAGATTTTGATGTACCGCTTGATTTTAATATGGCAGCTGACTTTGCTGCGTGTGAAAGCAAAGCGCTTGGCGCTTATGCGGTAGTCGATAGCGTAGAGTGGCTAGAAAAATGCTTACAAAATGGCATTAAAACAGCGCAATTAAGAGTTAAAGATAAAAGCGAAGATGAGCTGGAACAATTAGTCGCAAGCGCGGTCGCTTTGGGTCAGCAATACAGTGCGCATGTGTTTATTAACGATTACTGGCAGCTGGCAATCAAACATGGCGCCTATGGTGTGCATTTAGGACAAGAAGACTTAGAGAGCGCAAATTTAGCGGCTATAAAAGAAGCAGGCCTGCGACTTGGGCTTTCTACCCATGGCTTTTATGAAATGCTTCGGGCGCATAATTACCGTCCAAGCTACATGGCCTTTGGCGCGATTTACCCTACCACCACCAAAGACATGGCAGGGCAAATTCAAGGGCTTGAAAAGCTAACTCGATTTGTGCCATTAATGCAAAGTTATCCTACTGTGGCTATTGGTGGAATTGATTTAAATAGGGCGCAAGAGGTTGCTAAAACTGGCGTGGGCAGTGTAGCCGTGGTACGCGCTATTACCGAGGCTGATGATTATGTAGAGGCAATCAATACCTTAAAATCGGTGATAAATGAGAATGCCTGCTAACATGCAAACGCAGCAGCTCAGCGACAAAGAAACTCTACGTTATAGCCGCCACTTATTATTAAAAGAGGTGGGGCTTGAGGGGCAGTTAACACTTAAAGCGGCAACCGTTGCTGTGGTAGGTGCAGGTGGACTAGGAAGTCCTGCGCTACTTTATTTAGCAGCTGCTGGTATCGGCACACTAATATTAATTGATGACGATACCGTTGAACTCTCTAATTTACAGCGGCAAATACTGTATAAAGTGAATCACTTAGGGCAGCAAAAAGTAAATGCAGCAGGGAAGGTGCTTGCGAGCCTTAACAATCAAATAAACATAGTGACTCACTCGCAAAAGTTGAGCGATGCTAACAGTGATGCACTATTCAGTAACGCCGATATCGTACTTGATTGCTCTGATAACTTTGCGACTCGTTACACCGTCAATCGTTTTTGCGTAAACAACAAAACACCACTAATTTCTGCAGCAGCGCTAGCAACCCAAGGGCAATTAATGGGCTTTGACTTTAGGCAAACAGATAGCCCTTGCTATGGCTGCGTATTTCCACAAAATGATGCTAACCCTGTTGTTAATTGCGACAATGCGGGCGTTATTAGTCCCTTACTTGGTGTAATTGGCTCTATGCAGGCACAGCTAACTCTTAATATGCTGTTAGGCCATTTTGGTGGGAGTTTGTTTATAACCTTTGACGCATTAAGCTTAAAGCAACAGCATTTTAAAGTAGTTAAAGATTTAAACTGTAAAGAGTGTGATGGGAAGTAAAAACTTTTACTTGCTCGCTTTTAATCTTTGGTGTCTTCTCATTTACTCCACTTTTTTCTCTTTGTGCAATAAAGTCTTAGGGAAGTTATACACAAAGAGGTTAAGAGGCCGCTACGCTTTATAGAAACGTTATGAATATGTTCGTAACAGCAATCCCCACACCTACAGAAATTAAAAAACCGCGTTTAAATAACGCGGTTTTTTATTTCTAATTAACGATTTGTTTAATCGTTAATTTTTGCAAACGCAGTGCCTAAACGGGTTACCGTTTCAGGGCGTTGATCATCAAAAATATCGGCTTTATCTGCACCCCATGCAAGTACAACTGTTGAGCCTAATTTAAAGCGACCCATTTCTTCCCCTTTTTTAAGGGTGATCGCATTTTCGCCTTTAGTTGGGTAGTTCCAGCTAAACACATCACTGCCAGCTGGTGGAGTGACTGTGCCAGCCCAAATAGTTTCTATGCTAGCAACAATGGTTGCGCCTACAAGGACCATAGCAAGCGGGCCAATTTCAGTTTCAAAAATTGCTACTACACGCTCGTTACGGGCAAATAAATTCGGTACGTTTTGCGCGGTAAGTGGATTTACCGAAAATAAATCGCCCGGTACGTAAATCATTTTGCTTAACGTGCCATCAATTGGCATATGAATACGGTGGTAGTCTTTTGGCGCCAAGTAAATAGTTGCAAATTTACCGCCTAAAAACGGTGTTGTGTCGTCTTCTGAGCCACCTAGCAACGCTTGTAAGCTGTAATCATGACCTTTAGCTTGGATTAGTTGGCCGTCAACAATATCGCCAAGCTGGCTGATTGCGCCGTCAACAGGGTGAATAATAATATCCTCATCTTCAACCATTGGACGAGCACCGTCTTTTAAAGGACGGGTAAAAAATTCATTAAAGGTTTTATAATGAGCTGGATCAGGGTATTTAGCCTCACTCATATTTATTTTGTATTGTTTAATGAATAATTTAATTAATGTTGTGGTTAATGCGCCCGCTTTTGCAGCTGCAAGCTTACCTACTACACGAGAAATAAAGTGCTTTGGCATAGCATATTGCATGGCGATTTTAAATTTATCTAAACTCACAGGTTTTTCCCTAATTATACGCGAGGCGCACGCGCGCCGGCACGGCCATCGGCCATGGTTTCTAAAATACGGTGATAGCTTTCAAAGCGTAACTTTGAGATATCGCCATCAGCGACTGCTTGCTGAATTATACAGCCTGGATCGTTTAAGTGTTTACAGTCTCTAAAACGGCATCCACCTATAAACTCTCTAAATTCTTTAAAACACCAAGTGACTCGTTCAACATCTAAATGCCATAAACCAAACTCACGAATACCCGGTGAATCAATTAAGTTACCGCCACTTGGTAAATGATGCAGACGCGATACTGTGGTGGTGTGCTGGCCTAGACCGCTGTTTTCAGACACTTCTTTAGTCAAAATTTCAGCATCCGGCAGCACAGTGTTTACTAAGGTAGATTTACCCACACCACTTTGGCCAACAAAAATATTGTTTTTGCCTACAAGTACTTCTTTTAATTCATTAATGCCTTCGCCGGTTATATTACTAACTAGCAGCACCTGGTAATTAAGTTTACGGTAAATATCGAGTATTTGTTGTATTTCGTTTAAACCAGTTTCATCAATTAAATCAATTTTATTAAGGACTAAAATCGGCTCAATGCCCATGTCTTCGCAGGCAATTAAATAGCGGTCGATAATGCTTGGCGTAAACTCAGGCAATACTGCTGATACCATTAAAATTTGGTCTATATTCGCGGCAATCACTTTTACACCGTCGTAAAAATCAGGGCGCGTTAACTGTGAACGACGTTCTTGAGTTGCTTCAATAACACCCGCTAAATCGCCTTCACTTACTTTTGCACGACGAAATAATACCTCATCGCCACATACTAAATTCGATACAGTACGGCGAATATTACAACGAAGAACATCGCCATTTTGCGTTTCTACATCGGCATGTTGCCCAAAGCGGCTAATGACAATCGCATTTTCTACTTGACCTAAATTATCTGTTTGCCACTCTTGCGCGCCGACTTTTGCCGGTTTTTTATCGGCATTCGATAAACGCTTTTGATGATTTGCCTTGATCCTACGGGATTGGCCTTTACTTAATTTTTTCTGTTTTGCCACTTGAGGCCTATAACCTGAGTTAAATGCCGAGTTTGCCAAAAAAAGCTTTAGCTCGACGGTTGATGCTAATATGATATATCGAAATGCGTTGGATCTAAAGAAAAGCACCGTTTAAGGTAATTATGACTATTAATAAATCAAATTTAATTTGGCTCGATCTGGAAATGACCGGACTTGAACCAGAGACTGACAAAATACTTGAAATTGCAACTGTTGTCACTGACGCTGATCTGAATATATTAGCCGAAGGGCCAACGATTGCCATTCATCAAAGTGATGAACTACTGGATGGCATGGATGAGTGGTGTACAACGCAGCATGGCAAATCTGGATTAACGGCTCGCTGTAAGGCAAGCACGTTTGATGAAGCTTATGCCGTGGAACAAACCCTCGCGTTTTTAAAGCAATGGGTGCCAGCAGGGGCTTCACCTATGTGTGGTAACTCGATAGGCCAAGACCGCCGCTTTATGAATAAGTATATGCGCGAGCTTGAAGACTTTTTTCATTACCGTAATTTAGATGTCAGTACCATTAAAGAACTTGCTCGTCGTTGGAAACCAGATGTGTTGGCTCAAGTGAATAAAAAAGGGTCGCATTTAGCGTTAGACGACATTAAAGATTCGATTATGGAATTAAAGGTTTACCGAGAAAAGTTTTTTAATTTATAAAAAATACTTGCAAAGCCCCCTAATTATTGTAGAATCCTGCCCCGCTCAAGACGATAACCCCCGCGGGGTTAGTGTGTTTGGGCTTAAGTTAAAGATTCAAGATGAAAGGTTAATGGAACAAGGTTCAATATTGATAGAACCTAGAACCTAGAGTGCGGCACTAGCTCAGTTGGTAGAGCGCGACCTTGCCAAGGTCGAGGTCACGAGTTCGAGCCTCGTGTGCCGCTCCAATTTCTCACCAAAGAAATTGCAGCACAAGACAAAAAGTTAAAGTTGATATAATGCGGCACTAGCTCAGTTGCCAGGATGTAGGACGCGACATGTCGCGCACCAACGGACAAAATACTGACTATTTTGAATGCGGCACTAGCTCAGTTGCCAGAATGTTGAACGCGACCCGTCGCGCACCAACGGACAAATTACTGACTATTTTGAATGCGGCACTAGCTCAGTTGGTAGAGCGCGACCTTGCCAAGGTCGAGGTCACGAGTTCGAGCCTCGTGTGCCGCTCCAATTTCTCACCAAAAGAAATTGTAGTAGAATTAAAGATTCAAGATGAAAGGCGAAAGGAACAAGGTTTAATTTTGACAGAACCTAGGACCTAGAATCTTCATATAATGCGGTACTAGCTCAGTTGGTAGAGCGCGACCTTGCCAAGGTCGAGGTCACGAGTTCGAGCCTCGTGTACCGCTCCAATCTTATTTACTTTCCAGATATTCATTTTCAAATAACAAACAATAATCCACATGTTAATCATTATAAATTTAATTTATATAATTTTTATTAGATTTGAAGTGCTCAATGGATGCGAACGATCTGTGTTGTAAAACCTAAAACCTAAAACCTAAAACCTAAAACGCTTCGCCTTGCAAAGTTGCAATAATACGCCTTGAACCACCATGATCACGGTGCTCACCTAAGTATATTCCTTGCCAAGTTCCCAGTGCTAACTGACCATGGCTAATAGGTATAGTTAACTGGCAACCTAAGGTACTGGTTTTTATATGGGCAGGCATATCATCATCGCCCTCATAGTCATGACGATAATAAGGCTGGCGCTCTGGAACAAATTGATTAAAGTGGCTTTCCATATCCATACGCACGGTAGGATCGGCATTTTCATTAATGGTTAAGCTGGCTGAGGTGTGTTGAATAAATAAGTGTAATAAACCAACTTTAAATTGGCTTATTTGTGGGAGTTGATTGAGTATGTCGTTATCAATTAAATGAAAGCCCCGCGAGCGAGGCTTTAATGTAATTGTGGTTTGCGACCAGCTCATAGCTTATCAAAACTCACTTCAATATTGGCATTACCTGCGTCACTGGTAAACGGCATAAGAATTTTTTTACCGTCACTTTTGTGAGTAATAGTGTGGTTTTTACCAGACACAACAATGGGTGTTGCCATGGCAAAATCATAGCCTTTTTCACCTAATAAATTCTTAGCACCACCGGTAACCATATTAGTTATTTCACCGACCATGTCGGTTACTTCTTCATTTATGTCGTCTGGTCGTTCGCCTAACATTCGTTCCATAATGGTCAGCGCTAAACCTTCGTCGAAGGTAATTGAAAATGAACCGCGAGTTTGAGGGCCAACCATACCAATTAATCCCGATACATCACCACAGGCTATCTCATCGGTTTTAATGCGTGGCTTGCCTGGTTTTAACTGAGTTTGAGCCATAGTGCTCAATACATTCATCAAAGAAGCTAAAAAGGGATTAATGAACTCTACATTCATATTAGATGTCCTTAAATTGGTACTGATAAAGGTTATACGTAAAGTATAGCTATAGTCGCTTATCTATGCTCGGCAAGAGTCACATTTACCATGTGCTTCTATTGTTTGTCCGGAAACTACAAAGCCACTTTCGGCTGCTAAGTTATTGAGCTCATGTGAAATTACTGTTGAGTGCAGCTCTTTAACAAAACCGCAGCTATCACAAATTAATAGCTGAACAGGATGAATATGATCAAAATGATGACACAGCATAAATGCATTGGTGCTTTCAATTTTATGAATAAAACCGAGTTCGGCTAAAAAGTCTAAAGCACGATAAATCGTTGCAGGTTTAGCGCCTGTTTCAGTGACTTTTAATTGTTCAAGTAAATCGTATGCACCCACACCACCTTGAGCACTGGCCAATAAACGAAATACCTTCTCGCGAATTGGTGTGAATCGCGCACCACGGTTGTCGCACACTTGTTTTGCTTTACTTACGAGTGATTCTATATTCATCTTCTCTCATCCTTACGCTGCCGTGATATACTAACATACTGTATTGTAGTTGCAGCGTTTTATTAACCGATTTAATGAAAAGGTACTCATTAATGCATGAACTATTGGCTATATTTATTTTCTTTTTTGCGGTTATTGATCCAATTGGCACAATCCCGGTTTTTATCGCCGTAACTCGTGGAGATGACGACAAGTTTAAGCGTAAAGTGATTTTTAAGGCCGTGGGTGTGTCTGCTTTAGTACTGTTATTTTTTGTAGTTGCTGGCGAGCAATTACTGAATGTGATTGAGATTCCGCTCTCGGCATTTCAAATAGCAGGTGGTTTAATTTTATTAATTTTTGCACTCTCCATGACCTTTGGTGAAAGTAAGCCTGAAGCTGAAATTAAAAGTGTTAGAGATAGTACTGAAACCGCTATTTTTCCGCTCGCTATCCCATCAATAGCGAGTCCCGGTGCCATGTTAGGTGCGGTATTAATGACGCGCAATGAGGAGTATACCTGGGTTGAGCAAATGATTACCTCATCAATGATGTTAGCTGTTTTAGTGGTGGTACTGATTTTGTTATTACTTGCTACGCATGTACATAAAATAATAGGTGATAGTGGGGCGAGTATTATTAGTCGAATTATGGGGTTAATTTTAAGCTCAGTCGCAGTAACTAATATTTTAAACGGTATTGCGCAATACTTTGGCTTGCAAGTGTTTGCTTAATATTGCTGCGCATAGGGCTTTTGTGTAAAATGCAGCGCCGTTTAAGCTGTGCTTAAATTATAAATTTTTGAGGATCACATTTTGGATAAACGTACTTTAAATCGACGCTTTTCTGTTGCCCCTATGCTCGATTGGACTGATCGCCACTGTCGTACGTTTCACCGTAAAATGACAAAACACACCGTGCTCTACACTGAAATGATCACTACTGGCGCTATTTTATTCGGTCGTGGTGACTACTTGCATTTTAATCAGCACGAAGGCCCTGTTGCATTGCAATTAGGTGGATCAGACCCGCAAGCGCTAGCACAGTGTGCCAAGCTTGCTGGTGAGCGCGGTTATGATGAAATAAACCTTAATGTAGGTTGTCCGTCAGATCGTGTGCAAAATGGGCGTTTTGGTGCCTGTTTAATGGCCGAGCCTAATTTAGTTGCAGAGTGTGTTGCTGCAATGAAAAGTGAAGTTAATATTCCGGTTACAGTTAAAACTCGTATTGGTATTGATGAGCAAGATTCTTATGAGTTTTTATGTGCTTTGATAGAGGCTTCACATAAAGTTGGCTGTGATGACTTTATTATTCATGCGCGCAAAGCATGGCTAAAAGGGTTGAGCCCGAAAGAAAATCGCGAAGTTCCTGAGCTTAACTACCCCCGAGTTTACCAGCTTAAAAAAGATTACCCTCAACTTGATTTAAGTATTAACGGTGGTGTTAAAACCATTGAGCAAAGTCTTGAGCATTTACAGTACATAGATGGGGTTATGGTGGGCCGAGAGGCTTACAGTAATCCATTTATGCTTAATGAAGTAGATGAAAAAATTTATGGTGATGCGGCTAATACTCAGTCTCGACATGATGTTGTACGCTCTATGTATGATTATATTGAAGAAGAGATGCGTTTAGGGGCTAATTTTTGGCATGTTGCACGTCACATGCTGGGTGTTTTTCAGGGGCAGCCTGGTGCGCGTGGCTTTAGACGCCACTTATCTGAAAATGGTCATGGTAAGCAAGCTGATTTAAGTGTTATGGATAAGGCACTAAGTTACGTACCCGAGTAATGCCAATTTAATAGAATTGGCATAGAAGATACTCTTTATAGAAAAAGTCACCTCAGGTGGCTTTTTTTATCCCAAATTTTAGTAAAAAATATAATTTATTAGCCAATTTGACTTAATTTCATTCAGTGACTAGTCATTAATTTACCTACCAAAAATAATATAAGCTAATGATTTTTAATAAAAATAAAATAACGTTAAGTTGTTGGCATAACTCTTGGAAACCTGTTGATGTATAAATAAAAATCATCAGGAGAATAACATGGGTATATTTAATCGCGTAAACGACGTCATTCAAGCAAATATCGTAGCGATGCTAGATAAAGCAGAAGATTCAGAAAAACTACTTAATTTAATGCTAACCGAAATGCAGGAGGCGCTTAATGAGTGTCGTAGCACTGCAGCGGCACTATTATGTGAAGAAAAAAATATTAAGCGTCAAGTAAGTAATAAACAACAAGCGCTCACAAATTGGCAATTAAAGGCCGAACATGCCATTGCAAAAAATCGTGACGATTTAGCTAAATCAGCATTAGCTGAAAAACACGTTATTGAAAAAAACATAGAGTGCTTACAAACACAACTTGAGACATTGCAGCAATCAATTGTAAAAATCACAGAAGACTGTGAGCGCCTACAGCAAAAAATGACACAGGCTAAAGCTAAGCAAGCACAACTTGTAAAGCGTGAAAATGTCGTTGAGGCAAGAGCAAAGATAAATACTCAGCTGCAGAGCGATAAAGTGGCCACTGCTTTATCACGATTTGAGCAAATTGAGCGCCGTGTTGAGAGTGTTGAATCGCAAGTTGAAGCGTATGAACTGACAGATACAGCGAGCAATACGGCAATGCAAATTGAGTCACTGGTTAAAAACGAAAAAATTGATGCAGAACTGGCAAGTTTAAAAGCGAGTTTAAACACCGCTGATAAACAAACAGCCTAAGGAGATTGTTATGAATAATTTTAATACACATCGTCGTTGGTATAAAAATACGCTTAACAAAAAAATATCAGGTGTCTGTAGTGGGTTAGCCTACCGATTAGACTTTCCGGCATGGTCTACTCGTTTAGTCACCGTTTTATTATTTTTAAGTTTTCCGTTTGCAGTGGCACTAGGTTATTTAATTGCGCACTGTTGTCTTGAAGAAAAAGCAGTGTAAGGGGAACGACATGAAAACTCTCGCTGTATGCCTACTTATTGTTACATTATTTTTGATTAATAGCGGCTCGATAATTCATTTTGATGTATGGCAATTTCCGTTGTGGATCTCAGATATTAGTTGGACTGGTATAGAGCTCATTGGGACGTTAATCGCCATTATAGTTGTTATTGCGATAGCTGCTTTGGTAACTATGGGGCTTGTTGGCGCGGCGATGGTGGCACTGGCTGGAACGATATTAGCCTTTTTATTCGGATCACTGATGATTGCTTGGCCATTATTGTTTGTGGCAGGGTTGTGCTGGTTAATCGCAGATAACAAAAAAGTGGCTTCTTAAACTTAAATTAGCTGCCTAATATTAGGGAATTATGATAGATTTGGGCTATATTTTTTCGTTTTAACAAGGATTTTACTGATGATTAAACAATGTATTTTGAGTGCAAGTGCGTTAATAGTGGGTGTTTTTTCGTCTTCGTTATTGGCGCACGAAGGACATGAGCACGATAGTGTTGTTGCGCAATTACAAGTAACAAATGCGCAAGTAAGAGAGTTTTTACCGGCCACCAAAGCCAGCGTGGGCTATTTCAGCATTGAAAACCACAGTAATGTTCCGGCAACACTTACAAGAGCGACCTTAGATGGGTTGGGTCGTGTTGAGATTCATGAACACGTCCACGCTGATGGCATGATGAAAATGCAAAAAGTAGAATCACTGCTTATTAAGGCCCATCAGCAACTCGATTTTAAGCCTGGAAGCTACCATTTAATGGTGTTTGAACCGCAAGAGCCGTTAAAAGTAGGTCAAGAACGCAAACTCACGCTATATTTTGAAGACGGGAATCGAGTATTCACCAATGCGAAAGTAGTTTCGCTAGCATCGCAAGCTGAGCCGGTAAAAGCATCGAAAGATCATAGTCATCATTAGGGGGATAAATGTCACAGCATAAAGGAAAAATAATAACGGCATTGGTACTATTGTTTGTCGTATTTTACGCTATTTCAGTGTACTGGAGCATAGAGCCTGCACGTTTTGATGTGGTACAAAATGCCAAACAGCAAGCACAGCAACGTAGTGAAAAACCAGTAACAGGGTATGTAACCACTTCAACACTTATCACCGTCGCTGATACTCTCTTGACTAAGTCAGGCGGTTATTTATCAAATGATGTACTGCCACCGAGCGTAATAATGGACAACATGCCTGCTTGGGAGTATGGCGCGTTGGAAATGGTGCGTGATTTAGCATTATCAATGCGAAAAGATTTTAGTCGTTCACAGTCACAATCAACTGAGCACGAAGCGCTTAAAAAAGCACAGCCACAATTTAATATTAGTTCTGAAGCATGGGCATGGCCAAGTGCTGAGGGCGAATATCAAAAGGGTATTGATTACTTATTAGTTTACCGTTCTCAAATTGCGAATCAGCATGAGCGCGATAGCCAGTTTTACTCACGTGCAGATAATTTACGCAGTTGGTTAAAAGAAGCAGAAAAACGCTTAGGTAGCTTAAGCCAGCGTTTGAGCGCGAGTGTAGGTCAAGACAAAGTAAATACCGATTTAGCAGGCAATTCTTCAAATACTCAAGCTACTTATACGCCATTACAACAACAAGTAAAAACATCGTGGTGGGAAATTGATGATGTCTTTTATGAGTCACGTGGTGCTATTTGGGCTTTACTGCATTTTTTACAAGCAGTTGAATATGATTTTGCCGAAGTACTTGATAAAAAGAACGCCCGTGTTAGTTTACAACAAATTATACGCGAGCTTGAAGCGACTCAAGAAACGGTTTGGAGCCCAATAATTCTAAACGGCAACGGATTCGGTTATGTCGCCAACCACTCACTCGTTATGGCAAATTATATCTCTAGAGCCAATGCGGCACTGATTGAACTTAGCGAATTATTAGCGCAAGGATAAAAAATGAAAAAGTATTGTATAGCAGCAGCCTTATCAATGGCATGTTTAGCACCTGTAGCACAAGCCGACACTGTATTAGGTTTATATGTAGGAGTTGATGGTTGGAAAGCAGATAATGATGGTGGCTTTTCTGATAATAATAATGCCCTACAAAACTTCAACTTTGAAGATGAGACTTTTGTTAGCTATTACGCCGCACTTGAGCATCCAGTACCGCTAGTACCAAACTTAAAACTAAAATACACTGAGCTTGAACTAAACGGCGCAACACAACTTGAAGATACATTTACTTTTAATGGCACTGATTATGTTGTAGGTACTGATGTTAATTCAGTTACTGACTTATCGCACATTGATTATATTCTTTACTATGAAATTTTTGATAACGACTTAATCTCAATTGATTTAGGTATTAATGCTAAGCAGTTTGATGGTGAAGTTGTGGTAACGGGTACATCACAACAAGGTGGTGCTAACTTCACTGAGATAGAAGAGTTCTCAGGTGTAGTACCTTTAGCATATGGACGTTTTGAAGCAGGTTTACCATTTAGTGGTTTAAGTGTTTTTGCTGAAGGTAGCTTTTTAGCTATTGATGACAGTAAAGTACGAGATTACCAAATGGGTATTGCTTGGGAGTTGATTGATAACCTAGCGGTTGATGTTGCGGTTAAAGCGGGCTACCGCTCTATGGTTTTAGAACTTGATGATGTAGATGATATTAATACTGATATTGATGCATCAGGCCCATTTGCTGGCATACAAGTTCATTTTTAAGCACCGACTTTTCGAAAAGCCACCTCGTGTGGCTTTTTTAGTTACTTTGAAGTGTGCCACACTAATTCAAATTCCCCTTCAAATGCTGCTCCAATTAACTGTTTGTACACTTTATTAATTGGGTAATTCATTAGTCTAAACAATTCATCACCGGTTTGGGTAAACTTATAATAGCTCAGTACTAAGTCGTTACTTTTTGCTTTTAAAGTTAGTTTTTGAGTTAAAAAGGAGAGGGTTATCTCTTGTCCTGCTTTTAATGCAGCGGATTCAATTTCTTTACGGTATAACAAATTTAAGTCCATTAAGGTTAATATATCAGGGAAGCTCACACCGCTTTTACCTATGCTTAATGACACTTTATTTCCCTTACCTAATAAATCAAATAACGAGGGTTTTTTGTAATAGCCTAAAAATATTAGGTGACTACTATCTTTTTCGTTATACCCTGAAATAGACACACACTTTCTCAATGAATCCGCTTCGCGCTGGGTCATATGTTTGAGGGTTTGTAAGCTTTTTATAGAAAAGGTACCTGGGCTAATGGTTTCGCCAGTAAAAATTTTTGCCCATAATGTTTGCATTGATTGATTTGAAGTATCTTCACATAAGGCAATAAAGTGCTCTACCCAATCGGCATCAGGTTGTTTAGCGCAGGCTACATCAGGACAAAATTCCATTGCTAAGGCTAAAATAGTCTCGATATTTTGTTGTTGTTTTATTAGCAGTAGATCTTGTCTTTTTTGTGCTCGCGCTAATACTGAATGCTCGCTATTAATACGATAAAGAGACTTTGATTTACCCTGCGTATTATAGATTTGTTCATCAGCTGCAGTCGTATTACTCACTTTTGTGACCGAGTAACCTAACAGTGACTCAATAATATTGGCAAGTTTAATTCTGGCTTGTGCGGTTTTTACTGTCATGGCTTTCCATTATTGCTTGTGCATCACTGAGTTGGGCTACCGTCTTTAAGTTATTTAGCCCAAGGGTGACTATATTGCTTAATATATTTTCAGCAAATATAGCAACATAGCCAGATATAAGCGGCACAGTTGCTTGTCCTTCTATATGCCAGGTTACAGTTTTTGCATGTGGGCTAAATAGTAATCGGCTAGTAATAATATGTTCTTGATTAAATAATACATTAAATACAACTTCATTGGCGCTTAATGAAGTGATTGTCATTTCGCCTTGCCCCCACTTTCCTTGCCAAGATTGATAGGCTCCCGCACCAGCACTAGGTTCACCAATACTAAATTCAATATTGGGATCTATTTGCTGCCACGGCGACCATTTGTACCACTGAGTAAAATCTTCCACTAATGACTTTATAACAGGAGGGCGGGCATTTATTTTAATGCTTTTTTGCACGTGATAGTTTTGTGGTAAAAGTAATCCCACAACAACAAACGCCAACAGCAAGATGGCTGAAAACTGCATTAATTGTTTAAGTAGTTTAATAGGTATGCCTCATTGGTTTTAATATTACAGCATCTATGAATTATTAATAATCACAGCTTATTTAATAGTTTAGCCTAGAGTCGATCATTTTCATCTAGTTTATCTACTTTAAATAAATCTAAAAGCAGACATTAGCAGTAATCAGCTTAGATGATTTGTCTGTTTTAGTAATGCGATAAAGGTAAACAATTTTTAATCAGTGCTTTCATTTTGTGCTATATCAACGTGGATGTCGATAGGGTATAATTCGCGCCTTTTGTTATTGAACGGCCAATTTTATGAGCACATTAAAAGCTGATCGCGGCTTATTCTCATACCCTAAGTATTGGGCTGAGTGTTATGGCACAGCCCCATTTTTACCAACAACACGCGAAGAAATGGACGCGCTTGGCTGGGATAGCTGCGATATTATTATTATTAGCGGTGATGCTTATGTAGACCATCCTAGTTTTGGGATGGCCGTAATTGGCCGTGTGCTAGAAGCGCAGGGGTTTAGAGTGGGCATTATTGCTCAGCCTGATTGGAACTCTAAAGATGCCTTTATGGCATTGGGTAAGCCTAACTTATTTTTTGGTATTACAGCCGGTAACATGGATTCGATGATCAATCGTTACACCGCTGAAAAACGAATGCGTCACGATGATGCTTATACTCCGGGAAATGTTGGTGGTAAACGCCCTGACCGTGCCGTGATAATATACTCGCAACGTTGTCGTGAAGCCTATAAAGATGTGCCACTCGTTTTAGGGGGCATTGAAGCCAGCTTGCGTCGTATTGCTCATTACGATTATTGGCAAGAAAAAGTACGCCGTAGTGTATTGTTTGACGCTAAGGGTGATATTTTAATTTATGGTAATGCCGAACGTCCATTGGTTGAAGTAGCGCACCGTATCGCTGCGGGTGAAACCATGGATACCATACAAGATGTGAGAGGCACGGCGGTTATTCGTAAAGAGCCTTTACCCGGTTGGCGCGGCAGTGATTCAACAGCCATTGATAAAATTGGTAAAATAGACCCTATTCCTAATCCTTATGGGGCGGATGATGTGGGTTGTGCTAAATCAGAATTTAAGCAAGCGGGTATTGATTTAAAAGCCGAAGCTGCAAAACCAATTACCATACAGCCTGCGCGTCCTAAGCCATGGGAAAAAACTTACGTTAAGTTACCCGCTTTTGAGCAGGTCTGTGTTAATAAACCATTGTATGCCCATGCATCGCGTATTTTACACCAAGAAACCAACCCTGGTTGTGCAAGAGCGTTGTTTCAGCGTCATGGCGATCGCTCTATTTGGGTGAATCCGCCAGCCTATCCACTTGAAACCCAAGAAATGGATGATGTGTTTGGTTTACCGTATCAGCGTATTCCGCACCCAAGTTATGGCGACGACAAAATCCCTGCTTACGATATGATTAAAACGTCGGTAAACATAATGCGTGGTTGTTTTGGCGGCTGTTCGTTCTGTTCTATTACTGAGCATGAAGGGCGAATAATTCAAAGCCGATCTCAAGAATCAATTATTGAAGAGATTGAGCAAATTAGAGATAAAGTGCCAGGCTTTACTGGGGTTATTTCTGATTTAGGCGGACCAACCGCAAATATGTACAAACTGCGTTGTACCAGTAAAAAAGCAGAGAGTACCTGTCGCCGCTTGTCTTGTGTGTATCCTGATATTTGTAAGCATATGGATACTGACCATACCCCGACTATCGATTTATATAAAAAGGCGCGTGAGGTTAAAGGGATCAAAAAGATCTTAATTGCTTCAGGCGTGCGTTATGACCTTGCCGTACGTGATCCTCGTTACGTTAAAGAGTTAGTAACTCATCATGTTGGTGGGTATTTAAAAATTGCACCAGAGCACACTGAAGATGGCCCATTATCTAAGATGATGAAGCCGGGTATGGGTGCTTACGATGAATTTAAAGCGCTATTTGATAAGTACTCTAAAGAAGCGGGTAAAAAGCAGTATTTAATTCCATACTTTATTTCTGCTCACCCAGGGACTAAAGACGAAGACATGGTTAATATGGCTTTGTGGCTTAAATCGAATGACTTTAAGCTTGATCAGGTGCAAAACTTTTACCCATCACCGATGGCTAATGCGACCACCATTTATCATACTGAAATGAACTCGCTACGTAATATTAAAAATAACACAGAGCAAGTTGCGGTACCAAAAGGGGCGCGCCAGCGTCGTTTGCATAAAGCAATTTTACGTTACCATGATCCTGCCGGTTGGCCTATGATCCGCGAAGCTCTTCGTAACATGGGCAAAGCTAAACTCATTGGTAAAGGTCCAAATTGTTTAGTGCCAGAAGAAGGCAGAGATGAAAGGCAAGCCAAAGGCAGTAAAGGCGGTCGTCCAGCGCTTACTCGTCATACTGGCTTTAGTCAGTTTAAAAAAGCCAACACTAAACCTAAGGTGGGCGGTAATCGCCAGCGCGCAAGGTAAAGTAACTATCGGCTTAAACAAAAACACCGCGTATTGATGCGGTGTTTTTGTTTATAAACGTTTATAAAAAAATTAAATCAATAACCAAGTTGCAGTGCCTAAAAAGGCAAATATACCAACAATATCAGTTACCGTGGTTAGTACCACACTGCCTGCAAGTGCTGGATCTATTTTCATTTTTTTAAGCAATAGTGGGATACTAGCACCCGCAATACCTGCTGCAACTAAATTCATAAACATAGCAAACGCTAAAACACCACCGAGTTTGAAATCCCATTGCCAAAGCGCAACGACACCGGCAATTAGGATAGACCAAACCATACCGTTAATCGCGCCGATAGCGAGTTCTTTTAATAATAAAAAACGTTGGTTAGTTTGGTTGATATGGCCCACCGCGATACCGCGAATAACCAAAGTTAAGGTTTGGCTGCCTGCAACCCCACCCATTGACGGGACAATGCCATTGAGCACAGCAAGAATTGGTAATATAGCTAAGGTGTTTTCAAAAAAGCTCGCCACAATTGCAGCCAGCAATGCAGTTAGTAAGTTTACACCTAGCCAAATTGAGCGCTTTTTAGAGCTTTTTAAGACCGGCGCAAAGGTATCTTCTTCATCATCAAGACCCGCTAAGCTTAATAAGCTATGCTCTGCATCTTCACGGATAACATCAACGATATCATCAATAGTAATACGACCAAGCAAATGCGCGTTGTCATCGACCACTGGAGCTGATATCCAGTTATGCCGTTCAAATAGTTGCGCTACTTCGCTTTCATCCATTGAAATAGGAATAGATTCACACTCTTCATCCATCAAGTCCTGAACAATTTTTTCAGGGGGATTAGTTAATAAAGTGCTCAGCGATAAGGCGCCTAAAAAACAGTTATGTTTATCTACAACGTATAAGTCATCAGTGCCCTCAGGTAGTTCACCACGTAAGCGTATATAGCGCAGTACAACATCTAGAGTCACATCAGGGCGAATAGTTACCGTATCGATATTCATCAAGGCGCCAGCAGAGCGCTCTTGGTAAGATAGAGCTTGTGTTGCGCGCTCTCTATCTTGAATATCCATGGCGCTAACAACGTCTTTATATACGGTGTCTGGTAGGCTACGTAGTACTTCCCCTAAATCATCATGGCCCATGTCTTCTGTTGCAGCAGCAATGTGCTCAGGTGCCATTTGCGCAATAATGCCCAAACGTACGTCTTCAGAGAGCTCTTCAAGTACATCACCCTGCACATCGGGATCAACCAGTTGCCAGAGCATACGACGAATTTTATGGGGAGATGATTCTAAAAGAAGTGCGGTATCACAAGGTGCCGTTTTTGCTAGCATGCGCCTAACTTGAACAAATTGACCACTATTTAGTGACTTAGTCACCTGTTTTAGTTGTTGTAGTGGAATATCTTGTTCTAAAGCTTCAGGCATTGGCGTCCTTAATTAAATTTTATTACACGATGATGGGGTATCGCTTTATCTTACTTTATATCAGTAAACTACCTCAACCACTATTAACCTTAGCTTATGAGCAGGATTACTCTTGCTCATTAAATCGTTGATCAATGAGCTCACCAATTGCATTAAGTGCAGGTTCTGCGTCAGGGCCTTCACATACTACCCTAACTTCTTTGCCTTGACTGCTCTCTAATAACATAAGAGCTAGTACGCTGTCGCCAGCGGCTTGTTTATCGTCTTGAAATAACGTGATTGAGGCATCAAATTGCACAGAAAGCTGTGCCAGCACAGTAGCCGCTCTGGCATGCAGGCCTAATTTGTTTTTTATTAAAAATGTACTTTCTAACCGCATTAATATTCTCTCAAGCTTTATTCTTGTTCTCGGTGGCGAATTTTCACATTAGGATGACTCATTGCAAAACTTTCACCTATAGTTTGCGCTAAGTAAACCGAGCGGTGTTGCCCTCCAGTACAGCCAATGGCAATGGTTAAATAGCTGCGGTTATTTCTTTCTAAATGAGGCAGCCATGTTTGCACGAATGTTTGAATTTGCCATGTAAACTTTTGTACTATGCTGTGACTGGCTAAGTAGTCTTTTACTGGTTGATCTAGCCCTGTAAGCGGCTTAAGCTCAGGCTCCCAATGTGGGTTTGGTAAAAAGCGAGCGTCGAATACATAATCGGCTTCTTTGGGTATACCGTGTTTAAAGCCAAATGACTCAAAGGTAATGATCAGTTGTTTGTCTTTTTTACCGAGTATTTTTTCACGGATAGACTCAGCAAGCTGGTGCACACTTAAGCCTGTGGTATCAATCATATAATCGGCACGATTAATGAGTACATCAAGGAGTTGCTTTTCTTTTTTTATAGCCAAATCAAGTGGCAGAGAATCAATAGAAAGAGGGTGAAGACGCCGTGTTTCTGAAAAGCGTTTAATTAAGGTTTGATCGTCACTGTCTAAATAAAACACCGTTGGCTTAGTAAAACCAGGCAAATACTCAATGATTTCATTAAACTGTTGTTGTTCTTTAGGTAAGTTACGCACATCAACACTTACAGCTATTTTATTGTAGCTGTCGGAAACACTACGAACAAGAGATGGTAATAAATTTAAAGGTATATTATCTACACAATAATAACCTAAATCCTCAACAACGCGTAACGCAACAGATTTACCAGAACCTGAGCGACCACTTATAATTATTAATTCCATTTATCACCCTTTATTATTGCTACGGTTGACTTACAATGATCTGGTACAGTTCACTGTCGGATTTTGCCGCCCGTAATTGCTTACAAAATTCTTTATCGTTGAGCTTTTCAGCTATAGTGGCTAAGGTTTTTAAATGCTGCTTATTGTCACCGTCGGGTACAATTAAGGCAACAAAAATGTCGACCGGTCGATTATCTATTGCATCAAAATTAATAGCCGCTTCGCTCACTAATATAAGTGCAAGAGGCTCTTGTACACCACTCATACGACCATGAGGAATTGCAATTCCTCGGCCTATACCTGTGCTCCCTAGTTTTTCTCTTGCTGTTAATGCATTAAGAATATCTTGTTGAGCTAAATAGGGCAGTTTATTGTGAGCCAATTCACTGATAAATTCTAAAATTCTTTTTTTACTATTAAAAAGGACCGCAGCTTTACTGCAGTCCTGACAGATAAGTGAGCTTAGTTTCATAGTGTTAGTGTCGAGCAAGTTTCTCTTTGTGTTTAATTACTTGACGATCTAGCTTGTCAATCAGCGAGTCTATAGCGGCATACATATCTTGGTGTTCAGTAGAAGCAAAAATCTCAGCGCCACTAACATGAACGGTTGCTTCGGCTTTTTGGTTTAGTTTTTCTACATCGAGAATAACGTGCACATTCGTTATGTGATCAGTGTGCCTCTGTAACTTCGAAAATTTACTATTTACGTAGTCTCTAAGCGAGTCGGTAATATCTACATGGCGACCAGTTAAATTCAGTTGCATAAACATTTTCCTCTTTGTTGTACGCCTTAAATCAAACTTTTACGTTGATTTGACGGGGGAATAGCTAGAGATTCGCGATACTTTGCAATAGTTCTCCTTGCTACTTTAATTCCTTGCTCAGCCAATATATCTGCAATTTTGCTATCACTCAATGGTTTAGCTGAGTTTTCTGCAGCGATTAATTTTTTAATTAATGCGCGTATTGCTGTTGAAGAACATTCACCACCATTTTCAGTGCTTACATGGCTGGAAAAGAAATATTTAAGCTCAAAAATACCGCGTGGTGTATGCATGTATTTTTGCGTAGTAACACGTGAAATAGTCGACTCGTGCATTTCTACCATTTCGGCTACGTCATTAAGTACCATAGGCTTCATCGCCTCAGGACCATGTTCAAAAAAGGCCTGTTGTTGCTGCACAATACAGTTGGTTACTTTAAGCAGCGTGTCGTTTCTACTCTCTAAGCTTTTTATAAACCATTTAGCTTCTTGTAAATGTGAGCGAATGAACTGGCTATCGCCACTTGATTTGACCGTACGAGACATAGCTGCATATTGGCTGTTTACCCTAATCTTAGGCATGCTATCTGGGTTTAGTTCAACCACCCAACGGCCTTTCACTTTTTTAACCGACACATCAGGAATAACGTACTCTGACTCTTCTCTAACGATAGTGTCTGCCGGTTTTGGGCTAAGGGTGTGAATTAACGTCATGACTTCTTTAAGCTCATCTTCTTTGAGCTTAGTTTTTTTCATTAACGTGCGATAATCACGCGCAGCCAATAAATCAATGTGATCAGTTAAGATCATTTTTGTTTCGTTTAAAAAAGGCGTGTCTTGGTCAAACTGATTCAGTTGAATACATAAGCACTCTTGTAAACTACGCGCCGCTATTCCCACCGGATCAAATAACTGAATACGCTTTAATACCGCTTCTATTTCATCAAGTTCAACTTCATCTTCTATGTCGTTCTCTTGATTAAAGCTCTCTAATATTTCTTCACAGCTAAGGGTTAAAATGCCCGAATCGTCCACGGCTTCTACGATAGCAATCGCGATGGCTTCATCAGTAGGGCTAAACGGTGTCAGTTGCAATTGCCACATTAAATATTCATGTAGCGTTTCAGTTGAAGAGCCTTGATAAATTGATTCATCTTCAGGCATTGGTCCTGATGAAGAGGCAGGTGCTGCGCTCATGTATTCATCCCATGTAACATCCATTGCCATATCATCGCTAATGGTGTCTTTGGTCATGGCTTCGCCGCTATCTTGCTCATATTCGCTAGGTTTTTCATCAGCTGAAGCACTTAGCGTTGACTCATCGATATCGGCTTTTTGTTCGTTTTTACCCGCAGCATCTTCACTGTAATCTTGTTCTTCAACTTCAAGCAAGGGATTGCTATCGAGCGCTTCTTGAATTTCTTGCTGGAGATCCAATGTACTGAGTTGCAATAAGCGAATTGCTTGTTGCAACTGTGGAGTCATTGTAAGTTGCTGGCCCATGCGCAGCTGTAATGATTGCCTCATTTATCTCTAACAATCCTTTTAAATTAGTATAATTAATATTAGCAGATGCTTAGTGTAATAACACACATATTAGAGCTTGAACTGCTCGCCTAAATAAACATCGCGTACCGTTTTATCGTTTAATACATATTCTGGAGTGCCTGATGCAATTAACTCTCCATGAGAAACTATGTAGGCTTTTTCACAAACATCAAGAGTTTCGCGTACGTTGTGATCTGTGATCAATACGCCAATTCCTCGATTTTTAAGGTGTTCTATAATTTTTTTAATATCTAATACAGAGATAGGATCAACCCCTGCAAAGGGTTCGTCTAATAGTATAAATTTAGGATTTGCTGCTAATGCTCGCGCAATTTCAACACGGCGGCGCTCACCACCTGATAGGGCCATACCTTGGCTGTCACGAATATGCTGAATACTAAATTCATCAAGTAAATTATTTAAGGTATCTTCACGTTGCTGCTTATTAAGCTCTTTGCGTGTTTCTAAAATAGCCATTAAGTTTTGGTAGACCGTCAGCTTTCTAAAAATCGATGATTCTTGTGGTAAATATCCTATCCCTAGGCGAGCTCGGCTGTGCATTGGTAATAAAGTGATATCTTGATCATCGATTGATATTTTGCCTTTATCGCTCGGTACAAGGCCTACAATCATGTAAAAAGTCGTGGTTTTACCTGCGCCATTGGGGCCAAGTAAGCCGACAATGCTGCCAGCTTCAACCTCTAGGCCAACGTTTTTCACCACTTCACGGCCTTTATAGCTTTTCGCTAATAGCTCTGCTTTTAATGTGCTCATGGTTGGCCTTTATCGTCTTCTTTTTTGTTTTCAACAGGTACTAAAATAGTGTGTACACGGTCTGTTGAGTTTTCGTCTTTTTCTGCGCTAATTAACTGCTGCTCTATATCGTAGGTGATACTTTTAGCAGTTATTTTTTGACCTGCTTGAGCAATACTGGCTTCGCCGATTAAGGTTAAAAAACGCTGCGAAACATCGTAACGCACTTCATTCGCACTGGCGCTCATAATGGTGCCATCAGCTTGTGTTTCTTCAAAATAAGCAGGGCTGCCTGTGGCAATTAAAAGTTGCTTATTCTCACCTAAGTCATCACGTTTATGTACTTCTAAACGGTCAGCGTTAATGCGGCGATTACCATGAATAATTTCAACATTTTTCTCAAAAATGCCCACGTTTTCTTTTAATTGACCTTCCTGCCTGTCAGCACTAATTGAGATTTGATTAGCCGCAGGAGCTTCAGTGGTTTCCTCTGCATGGCTATGAAATGCAATCAGTAGTGAAGGAACAATTAAAATTTTAAATAGGTTATTGGTCATAATATAGGGTTCGCGTATGGTTAATAAGTTTAATCACTTCGGTTTTTAAATCGGCTTCAAGGCCTTTACCCATGATTTTTAAATTAGGTCCGGTAATAACGACAGGCTGCTCTGATTGCATAGTGAGTAGTTTTATATCTACATTGATGCTATCGGCTGTGATCGTATCGATCATGGCGTTATCGATTAAATTTAGCGCTTTCACATTGCCCTCTAATACGAGTTGACGATCGTCGTAGAGGGTGGCCTCATCAGCGTTAATACGCCATGTTTGCTGCTCGTTGTATAACGTAAATATAGGCTTTTCAAAAAAAGTAAAACCAAGTTGTTGGTATAATTCCATTTTTACCGCAGTTACTTTATGGCTTATTTTACCTTGATCATTATAAGCGGTTTGTTTTAGCTCAATCGCGGTATAATCAGGTTTAGCAATAGCTTGAGTTTGCTCATCCGCAACAATATCTACCTGAGAAAAATAAGGATACCAAAGCCAAACCATACAGCTTATGAATAAAATGCTCAGTATAATTCGAGCTACATTCATGAACTGGTTCCTTGGCTAGTAAGTGGCTTATTGTTTTCAAGCATCAATAAATCGGTTAATTCTCTTACTGCGCCAAAGCCGCCTGGCAATTGAGTGACATAATGCGATAAACGTTTAATCAGTGGGTGGGCGTCGTTTACGGCTACAGCAAACCCGACTTTCTCCA
The DNA here is from genome assembly GCF_903995135.1 of Pseudoalteromonas sp. 3J6. Taxonomy (GTDB): domain Bacteria; phylum Pseudomonadota; class Gammaproteobacteria; order Enterobacterales; family Alteromonadaceae; genus Pseudoalteromonas. The sequence goes on from NZ_LR877185.1 coordinate 1,366,625, forward strand.
TGACTGGCATATCAGGGCCATCGTCACCAATGTAAGCTATTTGCTCATCGCTTAGCGCTAATTTTTGTTTTAATTCTTGATAGGCTATGAGTTTATCTTCTTGGCCTTGGTATATATGTTGTACGGTTAAACTGCTCATACGTTGTTGAACTATTTGTGAGTGACGGCCTGTGATCACGGCAACTTCAAAACCACTATTAATAAGGGCTTTAATGCCAAACCCGTCTTTGGTATTAAATGCTTTGAGTTCTTCACCTTGGTTGCCAAGATAAATACGTCCATCAGAAAACACACCATCAATATCGCAAATTAATAATTTTATTTTTTTTGCGCGCGCTTTTGCATCATCACTTAACGGCTGATAAAGATCTTCAAACTGCATTTATAGCACTCCCGCTTTTAGTAAGTCTTGCATATTTAATGCGCCAATGGGGTGATTATGCTCATTAATCACAATTAAACCATTAATACGTTTTTGTTCCATAATGTTCAGTGCTTCAGCCGCGAGCATGTCTTGTGTAGCTGTTGTACATGACTTTGTCATCACAACATTAATTTCTGTGCTGTGTATATCAACACGTTGCTCTAAAATACGGCGTAAATCACCATCGGTAAACAACCCCGATAATTGCTGATTATCATCTATTATAGCGGTCATACCGAGCCCTTTGGCAGACATTTCAATTAGGGCGTCTTTAATGGTTTGCGTTTCATTAATAATAGGCGTGTGAATACCGCTGTGCATTACATCTTTTAAAGTTAAGAGCAAGCGTTTGCCTAAACTGCCCCCTGGATGCGACAGTGCAAAATCATCAGCTGTAAAACCACGGGCTTCTAATAAAGCTACCGCCATTGCATCTCCCATAGCGAGTGTTGCTGTGGTGCTTGCTGTTGGCGCTAAGCCTAATGAGCAGGCTTCTTGTTCAACTTTAATACACACATGCACATTTGCCAATGTTGCCATGGTTGACGTTTCGTTGCCTGTCATAGCAATCATTTTAGCGCCAATACGTTTTAATACCGGAATAATATTAAGTACTTCACTGGTTTCGCCAGAGTTAGAAATAAGCATAACTACATCACTGGCGGTGATCATGCCTAAATCGCCATGACTTGCTTCACCAGGGTGTACAAAAAATGCGGGGCTGCCAGTACTCGCTAAAGTGGCTGCTATTTTATTACCGATATGGCCCGACTTACCCATGCCAATAACAATAATACGGCCTGAGCAGTCGTACATTAATTGGCACGCTTGATCAAAGCTTTCATTAACGTATTGTGCGATATCGCTGAGTGCTTGACGTTCTATATCAAGGACGCGCAAGCCTTGTTGAATAAAATTTAGCGTTGCCATGGATCACCCTACTTGACTAAAAATATAACCTTGGTAAATCATAAATGCGACGATGAGTAAGCCACCTTCTACTCTATTGATACGTCTTTGACCTCTAAAGTTCAATGACATAGCAATGAGCGCCAAGGTTGCACCTATCATAATGATGACATCACGGTTAGCTACTGATGCGTCAATAACCGACGGGTTAATTAATCCTGCCAGCGGTAATACAGCGAGAATATTAAAAATATTTGAGCCAACAATGTTACCCAGTGCTAGGTCATCTTCATTTTTAAGAACACCTGCAATAGAGGCGGCAAGTTCAGGTAAACTAGTACCTATGGCTATTATTGTTAAACCAATTACTAAGTTACTTAAGCCAAAATATTTTGCAATATCAACGGCTGAGCCAACTAAAAAGTGTGAGCTAACAGGAAGTAAAATCATTCCGACGACTAACCAAAAAACGGCTTTTTTGGTTGGGACATTATCAGGTACTTCATCACAGGCTTCGCTAACAAAGGGGTCGTCTTGGTTTTTTGCTCGCAGTGATACAAAAATAAGTCCACCAATAAAAGTAATAAAGCCAAAAAGTAAGGCTGCGCCTTCAAAAAATGAAAAGTAGTTATCTGAAAAAATATACCAAGTGGCGATAGACACCAGTAATACCAGTGGAATTTCACGTCTTAATGTACTTGAAGAGACTGAAAGCGGTCTTAAAAGTGCTGTAATACCTAATACTAATAATATGTTAGTGATGTTTGAACCAACTGCATTACCTACGGCTGTATCGGTTTTATTTGCCAAAGCAGCTGAAGCGGATACCATCATTTCAGGGGCCGATGAGCCCATAGCTACCACGGTTAAACCTACAATTAATGTTGGTACGCCAAAGTTTTTAGCCAGTGCAGCCGCACCATAAACAAACCTGTCTGCACTCCATACGAGAGCCGCAAAACCGAGAATTAAAATGACAAACGAGGTAACCATTGTGATAAGCCAGCTAGTGTAAATTCAGATAGCGCGAATAGTAACAAAAGCCACCATAAAAGTATAAGTAAAAGAGTAAGCTGTAATACATTAGGCGGTTATTAAAATAATTATTTACTGTGTTGATTTGCTTGTTTAAGCATCGGTTAAGCCAATTTGTCGCAGTCTTATAGCTGTTTTTACGTGGCTATTACAAAATCTTACGAATTGTTTTTTCCATCTTGACCAAAAAACCCTTAAAATAGAAATATGAGAGAGTATTGTTATGGAGAGCGACTTGTCGCAATCAATAGTAGAAGTCAAGGATGTTACCTTTTCTAGAGGCGATAGGGTCATATACAAAAATATGAGCTTTGATGTCCCAGAAGGTAAAATTACTGCCATTATGGGGCCAAGCGGAATTGGCAAAACCACGATGCTGCGCTTAATTGGTGGCCAGCTCAAACCCGACTCCGGTGATATTTTATTTAAAAACGACAGCATAGTTGCCATGTCCCGTAAAGAGCTCTACGCGGCACGTAAACGTATGAGTATGTTATTTCAAAGCGGTGCATTATTTACCGATATGTCGGTGTTCGATAATATCGCATTTCCTATCCGCGAGCACACTCAGCTCAGTGAAGATTTAATTCGTTTAGTGGTTTTAATGAAACTACAAGCAGTTGGCTTACGTGGTGCTAAAGATTTAATGCCTTCAGAGTTATCTGGTGGAATGGCACGTCGTGCAGCCTTGGCTCGCTCTATAGCGCTTGATCCTGAACTGATTATGTATGATGAGCCTTTTGCAGGACAAGATCCTATCTCAATGGGAGTGTTGGTTAAGCTTATTAAATCTTTAAATGAAGTACTTGGTTTATCTTCTTTAATTGTTACACACGATGTGACTGAAGTAATGAGCATTGCCGACCACGTTATTATTATTGCCGAGCAAGGTGTGATTGGTAGCGGCACGCCAGATGAAATGCGTAAGCACGAATCACCACTTGTGCAACAATTTTTGAAAGGGTTATCAGATGGGCCTGTACCATTTCATTATCCAGCACAAACCTATGCAGATGAACTGTTAGGAGAGCCGCAGTAATGTTGGATTTACTACAAAAAATAGGCCATAAAACACTGGGTCGTTTTGCTGCGCTTGGGCGTTCAACTCACATGCTAGCAAGTGCATTATGGCACTTACCCAATTTAAAAAAAGGTACGCCTCTGCTGGTGCGTCAACTCTACATGGTTGGTTCACAATCGCTGTTGATTATTGTGGTGTCGGGATTATTTATCGGCATGGTTTTAGCGCTGCAAGGTTATACCGTTTTAGTTGATTATGGTGCAGAAGATAGCCTAGGCCCGTTAGTAGCGCTTAGCTTGTTACGTGAGCTTGGACCGGTAGTTACTGCGTTATTATTTGCAGGCAGAGCAGGCAGTGCGTTAACCGCTGAAATCGGCTTAATGAAAGCCACCGAGCAGTTATCGTCGCTAGAGATGATGGCTATTGACCCGCTTAGACGTATTATTGCACCGCGATTTTGGGCTGGCTTAATTAGTATGCCGTTACTGGCATTAATTTTTTCAGCGGTCGCTATTATTGGTGCTCACTTAGTGGGTGTTGATTGGCTAGGTGTTGATACCGGAAGCTTTTGGTCAATAATGCAAGCTCAGGTGTCGTTTGAAAAAGATATACTAAACGGTTTAATTAAAAGTATCGTATTTGCGATTGTTGTCACTTGGATTGCGCTTTATAAAGGGTATGACTGTGTTCCTACATCAGAAGGGATCAGCAAGGCAACAACAGAAACAGTGGTGCATTCATCACTGGCGGTATTAGGTTTTGACTTTATTTTGACAGCGGTAATGTTTACTAGCTAATAGGGTATTAAATAATGAATTCACGGAAATTAGAAATTTTAGTTGGTTTTTTTGTCGCGCTGGGTATCTTGGCATTTTCAATGCTAGCGCTTAAAGTGGCCAATTCAGGTATTAGCGGCTCAGGTGAAACCTACACATTAAACGCCAAGTTTGAAAATATAGGCTCATTAAAAACTCGCGCGCCTATTAAAGTAGGGGGAGTTGTTATTGGTCGTGTCGAGTCAATTTATGTACACCCGCAAGAGTTTTTACCAGTAGTAAATATGAGTATTGATGCGCAGTATTTATGTCGTTTTTCAGATACCAGCTCTATCTCAATTTTAACCTCGGGTATTTTAGGTGAACAATACTTAGGTATTAACCCTGTGATCGCCTCAGATTCAGCTAAACAACGTTGTTTAGGCGAAGATGTTGCAAACAGTGCGCAAGACCAAGCTATTGACGATTTATTTGGGGTGCAAAGCAAAGCATTAGCAAGTGGCGATTCAATCACTGATACAAAATCGGCATTGGTACTTGAAGAATTAATTGGCCAGTTTTTATTCAATCAAGGTAGTGAGTGATTATTATGTTGAAAACATTTTTAGCAAGTATTGCACTGGTAAGTTTAATGCTAGTACAAAGCGTGCAAGCAGCAGAAGTAAAATTAACTGATCCCAATAAAATGGTTCGCCAAGTTGCTGATAATACCTTTGCACGAATTACCCAAGATCAACCATTAATAGTAAAAGATAAAGAACATTTACGTGTTATTGTTGAAGAAGAGTTAATGCCGTACATCGACTACAAATATGCGGCACTGAGAGTGTTAGGTAGCGAAGTGTCTAAGGTACGCGCAATTACCGACAAGGCAGAAAAAGCAAAAGCAATTGAAGATATTCAGCGTTTTATTGGTGCGTTTAGAGAGTATTTAGTTGCCACCTATGCAGGTGTATTTACCCAATACACTAATCAACAAGTTGAATTTGCTGCCGAGCAACCGTTTAAAGGTAAAGACGTGGTGGTGGTAAAAACCAAAATTGTTGAAGCGGGTAAACCTGATATAAAAATTGATTTTAAAGTACGTGAAGACCGAAGCGGTGAGTGGCGCGCTTACGACATGATTGCTGAAGGTATTAGTTTACTTGATGCAAAACAAAGTGAACTTCAGGGGATTTTACGTCAACAAGGTATTGACCATGTTAGCGGCCTATTAGAGCAAAAAAGTAAGCTACCGGTTCAGTTTAGAGGCAGCGATACAAATGAGTAAATTGGCAATCAGCCAAGTTGATGAGCAGCATTTACGAGTTACTGGTGAATTGACTCATAACTCAATTGGCAGTGAACGGCTTCTGAACACTAAGCGACAAACTAAGCATAAAACCCTTTATTTTGACCTAACTGAGGTCACAAGGGTTGACACAGCCGGCTTAGCTTGGTTAATTCACTCTTTTACAGAATTTAAGCAGCAAGGTATTCGCCTTGAATTGCAAAACCCACCTGAACAACTGCAAAATCTTATGCAGTTGGGTCAGGTTACAACCCTATTTGAGTGAGAGTTATGGAAACGAGTCAAGTCGAAACATTATTACGCGACGAACTTCAGTTAGCTGAAGTACATGTAAAAGCCAATGGCAGTCATTATGAAGTAATTGCAGTTGGTGAATGCTTTGACGGATTAAGTCGTGTTAAAAAGCAACAGTTAGTGTATGGCCCATTAATGAATACTATTTCAGATGGCACCATTCATGCTGTTTCTATCCGCGCTTTTACTCCGACTGAGTGGAAACGTGAGCAAAAATTCATTTTACCGCAATAAATAAGGCCCCTTAGATGGATCAATTTGTAATTCAAGGTGGCACTTCGCTGGCTGGTGAAGTAACTATTTCTGGCGCTAAAAATGCGGCACTGCCTATTTTATTTGCAGCCTTATTACCTGAGGGCAAAAGTACCTTTACTAATGTACCGCGCCTTCGCGATATTATAACTACTGAAGCCTTATTAAAAACCTTAGGCGCTGATGTTCAGTGGCAAGGTGACTCACTGATTATTGATGGTGCCACGGTAAATAGTACACTAGCGCCTTATGAGTTAGTAAAGCAAATGCGCGCATCAGTGCTCGCACTTGGGCCTTTAGTGGCTCGTTTTGGTGAGGCTCAAGTATCTTTGCCTGGTGGCTGTGCTATTGGTGCACGCCCAGTTGATATTCATATTCAAGGTTTAGAGCGCATGGGCGCGCAAATAACTGTGGAAAATGGTTATATTAATGCCAAAGTTGATGGACGCTTAAAAGGCGCTGAAATTTTCATGGAAATGATCAGTGTCGGTGCTACCGAAAACTTACTCATGGCGGCAACGCTTGCAGATGGCAAAACTGTTTTAGAAAATGCAGCGCGCGAGCCCGAAATTATCGATTTAGCTAATTGCTTAATTGCAATGGGCGCTAAAATTACTGGTGCAGGTTCTAGCCGTATTGAGATTGAAGGGGTTGAGCGCCTATCAGGTTGTGAGCACCGCATATTACCGGATCGTATTGAAACCGGTACCTTCTTAGTTGCCGCCGCGATGGCCGGTGGCGAAGTACTGTGTAAAATGACCGACTTTCATTCACTTGAGCCGGTAATTGAAAAACTGCGTGCAACCAACGCGTTACTAGAAGTGCATGAGGATAGTATTTATCTTGATATGCGAGGCCGAGAGCTTA